>CALCPC010000038.1 GCA_937900975.1 uncultured Paracoccaceae bacterium | reverse complement strand
GAAGTTCGAGAAATCGACCTGGCCCATGATCAGCGCCAGAAAGAAACCGACCACCAGCCCGATCATGATGGCAGAGATGCGGACCATCGGGCTGCCGTAGAATGTGAACCCAAGGATCGTGACCACGACCACCGATCCCAGGAACAGGTTGATCGGCAGGCCCAGGTTCTCACCCGCGCCGACACCGCCGGCAAAATCGGTGAACCCAACTTTGACCAGGCTAAGCCCGATGACTGTGATCACAATTCCGGTCACGGTGGGCGTGATGATTTTCTTTAGCTTGTCGATGAATTGGCTAAGGATGATCTCCACGACGCACCCGGCCAAACAGAGGCCGAACAGCATCGCCAGAATGTCCTCAGGCGTGCCGCCGGCGTTTTTGACCGAAAACCCAGCCGCCAAAAGTGCGCCAAGAAACGCAAAACTTGTGCCCTGCAAGCTGAGCAGCCCGGACCCGATGGGCCCAATCGTCTTGCACTGAATGAAAGTCGAGACGCCCGAGACGAAGAAGGCCATCGCAATCAGATAGGGGATATGCTCTCCCAGCCCCAAAACGCCGCCGATGTTCAGCGTTGGCGTCTCGATGCCGACGATGGACGCAAGGATATGCTGGACGGCGGCAAGAAAACTCGGCCCCGGTGGCGGCACGTCGTTCAATCCGTAGATCAGCGTTGAGGAAGTTGTTTTTGCCATGTCGTTCTCATTATTCGCCGCAATCTGCACCCAAGACCGCATGTCCTTGGGACACGGGTCGCGTGGACAAAGTAGACGGGCCTCTTGTGTGGAAAGAACATCCCCGGTTGGCCGGGACGGCGCCGGTTCTAGCAATTTGCCTCAATTCTGGCGGAACTTGACGGTGTCTGCCTATTTAATGGGCGTTGCCAAACAGTACCGCACCCGGCGGCGCCGGCGCCCTTCGCGGCCCTTGGGATCGATGCCAGCGCGGGCGACGGCGGTCGCCCTAGCGTGTTGCCAAAACGCCATGGAACAGCGTGTCGATATGCGCCTCGAAAAAGGGTTCAAACTCCAGCGTTTGAGCGCCGCGAAACATGATGTGGTGGACGGCCAGATAGACTGCGGGGGCGATGATGACATGCGGGGTTTCCAGCGCTGGACCGGGGCGCACCTCCCCCCGATCAACGCCGCGCATCAGGATCTTCCGCAAAAGGGTTGAGCCGCGCTGCACTGTCATGGCGTGATAATCGCTGATCACACCCGGCATCCGGTCGCCCTCGGTCAGCAGGATCCGAAGCAGGGCTTGCGCCTCTCCATGAACAAAGCGCGCGTACATGTTTTCCAAAAGCTTGGTCAGAAGGTCGCGCGTTGTCCCGTTCACATCGGTCAGCGCATCCTCGCTTTCGCCCATGACGGATGTCACATGCGTCTCGATCGCGGCGAGGAAAAGCGCCTCTTTCGATGCAAAGTAAAGGTAAATTGTCCCCTTCGAGATCCCAGCCTTTTTCGCGATACGATTTAGGTTCGCACGGTGAAAGCCGTGTTCCTGAAACTCCGAAATGCCGGCGGCCACGATCTCGGCCGGCCGCGCTTCTTTTCGGCGGCGCGGCTTGGAAAGGCGTTCGTGCGCGTCTGCCGGTTCTGTCATAGGGGACCTTGTGTCGTCGGGCCATGGGCTGCCCGCCCGGGGTAATGTGGCCGGTCTGGCAAACAAAATCAAACTCAGCGCTTGATCTCTGGGGCAAGCGATCCAACCTTTGCAACTGACCTAGGGGTCAGTAAGGCGGTTTGGGAGAGGCCGGAGATGCGCAGGATTTTGAAACTTACGGGCTGGGCCATCCGCGAAGTTTTTTGGATTGGCGTCGCAGTGGCGATCATTGTGGGCGGATATGCCGGATTTACGTATCTCGGCGAAAACCGGGAGATTGTGGAGGCAGAGCCGCTGCCGCGTCCGGAAACCCTGGTCGAAACCGCCGCGTTTGAGCGGCATCGCGCGCCGCTTCCGATCCGGGGCGAGGGGTTTGTCGAACCCTTCCGGACCGTTGCCGTCTCGGCCCCGACCGGGGGGCGGATTGTGACCCTGCATCCGGCGATCACCAACAAAAGCACCTTTCGCAGCGGCGAAGTCCTGGTCGAGATCGATGCCAGCGCCGAGCAAGCGCAAATCGAACAGTCCCGCGCAAGCATCGCCGCGACCGAAGCGCGCTTCGACCTGGTAACGACCCAGTTGGAGCGCGCCGAGGGTTTGCGCGCCCGCAACGCCGTCGCGCAATCGGCGGTCGACGATCTTGTCGGACAACGCAACGAAATGTTCGCAAACCTGCAGGCGCAACGCGCGCAATTGGCCTCGGCTGAGGTCGCGCTCCAAAACAAGATCGTGCGCGCGCCCTTCGATGGCGCGGTCCAGTCCAAGGAGGCCGAGATCGGCAATGTCGTCGCTGGCGGCAGCCCGATTGCGCAGATCTATACCAAAGACCAGATGGAGGTCAGTATCGCGATCCGCGAGACCGACGCCGTCCTGATCCCCGGTCTTTTCACCGGAAACCCGGCGCCGGCAACGGTGGCAATCGATTTTGCCGGGGCCACGAAAACCTGGTCGGGTCGGATTGTGCGGATCGACCCCGCGCTCGACACCCAGACCCGAACGCTGACCGTGACCGTGGCGCTTGGCGCGCGCCGGGACAGTGAGACCCAGTTCGCGGCCGGTGCGCCCCCCGCGCTGATCAACGCTTTCGCCAAAGTGGTGGTGGAAGGGATCGAACCGCGGGACACCTATGCGATCCCGTCGACGGCGTTGCGCGCGGGCGGCACGGTCTGGTTGCTGCGGGCGGGGCGGCTTGCCTTCCATCCGGCGGCGCGCGTCCATGTCGACGGCGAAACCACCTATGTCCAGATCACCGACCTTCGGGCGGACGACCGGCTGGTGCTGACGACGCTTGCCGCGCCGCAAGAGGGCGAGACGCTGCGCGATGTGGCGCTTGACGACATTCAAACCTCGCTTGTGGTGGACTAGGGGGCACGCCATGAACGCGGCAATCAAATGGATGGCAGAGAACCCGGTCGCCGCATGGCTGGCGATGGCGATTGTGGTCGTCGGCGGCGCGCTTTCGGCGTCGAGCATGCCGCAAAAAACCTTCCCCGAATTCGCGCTCGACAGCGTGTCGATTTCGGTGGCCTATAGCGGCGCGTCCCCCACCGAAATCCAAGACTCGATTGTCCGCCCAATCGAAGATGAGCTGTCGGGCGTCGACGGCATCGACGATATCACCGCCAACATCTCGGAAGGGCGGGGCGGCGTGACGGTCACCTTCCTCGATGGTGAGGACATCGAAGCAAAGCGCGACGAGGTCAAAACCGAAGTCGAAGCGATCGCCACCTTTCCCGATGATGCCGACGAGCCGGTGGTTGTCCGTTCCGACAACTCTACCCGCGTGCTTGAAATCGCGATCCATGGCGACACCAGCGAGCGGGTTTTGAAAGAGGAGGCGCGGCGCCTTAAGGATGAGCTTATCGCGCTTGACGGGATCTCCTTTGCCGAGGTCGCGAACACCCGCGACTATGAGATCAGTATCGAGATCGACCGCGACACGCTGCGCGCCTATGGGCTGACGCTAAGCGAGGTGGCGCGCGTGGTTGGCGTCAACTCGCTAGAGCTTCCGGGCGGTTCCATCGAGACCGACAGCGTTGCGATCCCGATCCGCACGATTGGGCGGAATTACACGCAGGCCGATTTTGAGAACATTGTGATCCGCGCCTCCCAAAGCGGTGCGCAGGTCCTTTTGCGCGACATCGCCACGGTGAACGACGGGTTCGAGGACGCCGACATCGCCTCAGCCTTCAACGGAACCGCCGCTGTTTCGATCAATGTCTACCGTGGCGGCGATGAGCAGATCCTGAACATCGTCGATCTGGCCCAAGCCCATCTTAGGGACAGTTTCCGCCCGTCGCTTGAAAACGGGATCGAGGCGACGGTCTGGCAAAACGAGGCGACGCAACTGCAGTCTCGCATCGACCTTTTGGCGAAAAACGCGGTGATCGGCCTTTCGCTGGTGGTGCTGTGTCTTGCCCTTTTCCTCGATGTGCGCCTGGCCTTTTGGTCGGCTGCGGGGATCGCGATCAGCTTTGCCGCGACCTTCATCGTGATGGGTGCGATGGGCATGTCGATCAACATGATCTCGCTTTTCGGTTTTATCCTGGCCATCGGGATCGTGGTCGACAACGCCATCGTGGTCTCCGAGAATATCTACAAGAACGGTGAAAACGGGCTTTCCCCCCAGGATGCCGCCGTGAAAGGGACACAGCGCATCGCTGTCCCCGTCATCTTCTCGACGCTGACGACGCTGGTGGCGTTCTGGCCGCTGTTGCAGATGCCCGCGCCGCTTGGCTCTTTCCTCGGCGACATTCCAACCGTTGTGATGATCGTGCTTTCGCTCTCCCTTCTGCAGGCGCTTTTGATCCTGCCGCGCAATCTTTCGCGGTTGGAAATCGCCCCCCGCCGCAAACCCAACCTGGTGTTTCGCGCGCTTGGCGCGGTGCGGGCGGTGATCGACCGGGCGCTGCAATGGGTGATCCAGAACCCGCTTGACGCGGCGCTTCGGTTTTGCGTGCGGCGTTTTCTTTTGCCGATTGCCGGCGTCATCGCGTTGATGATGCTGACGGTCGGGCTTTTGGCCCATGGTTATGTCCGTTTTCAGTTTTTCCCGTCAATCGATGGGGAGTTTGTGACCGCCAATGTCGAGATGACGGACGGGATCACGTTCCAAAGGACCGAGGCGGTCGCCGAGGATCTGCGCGTTGCGGCGCTCCGCGCCGGTGCCCGCCTTCAAGACCGGTTGCCGCCATCGGCCCCGAACGTGCTGATCGGGCAATATGTTGTTGTCGGGATCGGCGCCGGCGGCGGTGGGCCAACGGGCGATGCCGCACCGGTCGCCCCAACCTTGGCGCAAGTCGTGGTCGAGGTGACCAAAGCCTCCGAGCGCAGTTGGCAAACGGCGGAGTTCGAGGCCCTCTGGCGCGAGGAGGTCGGCCGCGTGGCCGGCGTCAACAGTCTGACGATCTCCTCCTCGCTTGTGGACGCCGGCGCCGCGATCGCCGTTGAGCTGTCGCTGCCGGATGGCGCGGACATCACCCCCATCGTCGCGCGCCTGCGGCAGGGCCTGTCCAACATTCCCGGCGTTTTCCAGATCCAAGACGATGCGTCGTCGGGCCGGTTGGAGTACAAGCTGGCGCTTAAGCCCGAGGCGCGTCTTTACGGGCTGACGCTTCAAGACTTGGCCACGCAGACGCGCAACGGCTTTTTTGGGGTCGAGGCCACGCCCGTGCAGCGCGGACAAGACAGCGTCGCTGTTATGGTCCGGTTCCCAAGCGAGGATCGCATCAGCCTGTCGGATCTTTTGGACACGCGCATCGCGACGCCCTCGGGCGATCTGATCCCCCTTTCGGTTGTCGCCCGCCTTGACGAGGGCCTCTCACCCTCTGAAATCCAGCGCCAGAACGGGCGGCGCGTCACCACCGTCACCGCGGATGTGGATCAAAGCGTTATCACCAACGGAGAAGCGAACCGGATCATCCGGGAAACGCTTTTGCCGCCGCTTTTGGACGCCAACCCGGACTTGAAAGCAGGCTTCGGCGGTGAGCAGGAGACCCAAGGAGACGCGCAAGCCGCGTTGGGTCAGGCGCTTGGCATAGCGCTTTTCGTGATCTTCGCGCTGCTTGCCCTGGTGTTCCGCAGCTTCGTTCAGCCTGTCGTTGTCATGATCGCGATCCCGCTTGGCCTGATCGGGGCTGTGACCGGGCACTATATCCTGGGCATCCCGCTGGGGCTTTTGAGCATCTTTGGCATCATCGGCCTCGCCGGCGTCGTCATCAACAACAGTCTGGTGATGATCGATCTTTACAATGAGTATCTTGCGCGGGGCTATGACGTCGCCGATGCGGTGGTTGAGGGCACGAAAGATCGCTTCCGGCCAATCCTGTTGACCTCTGTCACGACATTTCTGGGTGTCTATCCGCTGATTGCCGAGACGTCGCTGCAGGCGCAGTTCCTTATACCCCTTGCCGTTTCTATCGGCTACGGCGTGCTCATCGGCACCGGCGTGATCATTTTCGCCATTCCCGCCGTCTTTATCCTTACGCACCGGATCACCGCGCTGGTGACCGGCATTTTCAGCGCGGTTTTCGGCGAGGACGCCCCCCGCCGCAACCTGCCGGCGGAGTGATCGGCCGCGGGCTTCCGGCCCGCGTGGCGCCGGCGTCACCGCTGACCGAAAAGAACACCCACGCCCTTTGGTCACGGACAGACGGTAAAAATCTTTAAGCTTGAAGTTTCAGGCTTGAAATATACCTTCCCCGCAGAGAGACTGGCGCGGCACTGGAATGGGGATGACATCGGATGCGGATTGCGTGCCTTGGTGGCGGACCCGCCGGTCTTTACTTTGCGATCTCCATGAAGCTGCGCGACCCGGCACACGAGGTTGTGGTGATCGAGCGCAACCGCGCGGATGACACGTTTGGTTGGGGCGTGGTGCTGTCGGATGAAACGCTGGACAACCTGGCGGCCAACGACCCGATAAGCGCCGCTGCGATCAAGCAACGCTTTGCGTATTGGGACGACATCGTGCTCAACTTTCGGGGTGAGCGGATCCAGTCCTCCGGCCACGGGTTCTGCGGTATCGGGCGCAAACAACTGTTGATCCTGCTACAAGACCGCGCGCGGACGCTGGGTGTGGACTTGCGCTTTGAAACAGAAGTCGACAGCGCCGACGCCTATGCCAGAGAGTATGACGTCGTCGTCGCCTGCGACGGGCTAAGCTCTAAAACCCGGACAGAACACGCCAACGCGTTTGAACCGGATATCGACCAGCGGCTTTGTCAATTCGTGTGGCTGGGCACGCATCAGAAATTCGACGACGCCTTCGCCTTTATCTTTGAAGAAACCCAACACGGTTGGGTTTGGGCCCACGCTTATCAATTCGACGACACGACCGCGACATTCATTGTGGAATGTTCGCAGAAGACCTTCGACGCCTGGGGCTTTGGCGCCATGAGCCAGGAAAGCTCCATCGCCGTTTGTGAAGAGATCTTTAAGGATCACCTTGGCGGCCACGCGCTGATGAGCAACGCAAACCATATCCGCGGCTCTGCCTGGCTGCGGTTTCCGCGGGTTCTTTGCAAAAGATGGCATCACGAAAATATCGTGCTTTTGGGCGACGCGGCGGCGACAGCGCATTTCTCCATCGGATCGGGCACCAAGCTCGCCCTGGAAAGCGCGGTCGCTTTGGCCGATCTTCTGCACGCGGAAACCGATCTGAAGGCCGCTTTCGCCCGGTATGAGGCGGAGCGCCGGCGCGCGGGTTTGCGGCATCAATCGG
>CALCPC010000037.1 GCA_937900975.1 uncultured Paracoccaceae bacterium | reverse complement strand
CAGCGAAACGGCGGTGGATCATCCGCAATGGGGGTTTGCGCGGCTTGGCCGGAGTATGGGCTTTGACCCGGCTGCAGTGCCGCTTTGGGTGCCAGAGGCGGCGGACCAGGGGCCACGGGGGCGGCTTATGTCGCTGGCGCTGCGGCCGGCGCCGGTGACGGACCAATGGCGTCGGGAAGGGCCGGACCTGGTGCCGACGTTGGCGGCGGCGACGGCAGAGCTTGCGCTGATCGAGGCACCGGGGCCAAGGGCCGAGGCCGAGGCCATTGCGGGCGTCCTGCGCGCGGCACTCGCCGCCGGCCAGACCGCGGCGCTGATCACACCCGACCGCAGCCTTGCCCGGCGCGTCGCCACGGCGCTGGACCGGTGGGGGATCAACCCCGACGACAGCGCCGGGCGGCCGCTTGGCCTGACCCCGCCGGGCGTTCTGATCCGGCTGGTCGCGGCGCTTGACGGCGCCGAGACGCCGCCCGCGCTGCTGGCCGCGATCTTAAAACACCCGCTCACGGCAGCAGGGGCGCGCGCGGGCCATATGGCCCATGCGCGCAGTTTTGAGCTTGAGGTTTTGCGCGCGGATACCCCCCGCCCCACCGCCGAGACCCTCGCGGCCTGGGCCGCCGCGGATCCCGCGCCCAATGCGCCAGCCCCAAGGGCCGGAGAGGATGTCGATGGGCGGGGGGGCACCGTTGGGGAGGGGGGCAGCGCAGCAGACGGCGGTGCCCCGAGCTCTGACACCGAAGACGGGCTGCGCGACACAGCCCGCCCAGGCGGCACCGGCCCCGGCGCCGGCGCGGCCCCCGATCCGCTAACCGAAAAAGCGCTCGACCGGCGGACCTGGGCGGCCTGGCTTGCCCGGATCCTGACCAAACCGCCTCCCGCGCAGGATGCGCTCTTTGCGGAGCATCTGGCGCACCACCTCGATCTCTTGACCGCCATTGCCGCCGGCCCGACCGGGCAGGCGGACGCACTTTGGGCCGGCGAGGCGGGTCAAGCGGCGGCATCGCTGGTGGAGGCGCTAGAGGCCGCCGCGGCGGCCGGAGGCGCGATGTCGGCTGGCGACTATCGGCGCGCGATCACGGCGCTTTTGGCCGCCCGCGACGTGCCCGCAGCGGCCTTCGCGCCTGATCCTCGGATCCTGATCTGGGGCACGATCGAGGCGCGGATCGGGCGCGCGGACGTCACTGTGCTGGGTGGGCTCAACGAAGGTGTCTGGCCCAAACAGCCGGCCCCGGATCCCTGGCTGAACGCCACGCTGCGCCGCACGCTGGGCCTGCCGGCGACAGAGCGCCAGATCGGGCTTTCAGCGCATGATTTTCAGCAGGCGGTGTCTACCGGCGCTGTGGTGCTGACCCGGGCGCTGCGCGACGAAAGCGCGCCGACCGTCGCTGCGCGCTGGATGCTGCGGCTCGAAAACCTCTTGCTGGGGCTGGGGCCGGAGGGCGCATCGGCCTGGACTGCGATGCGCGCCCGTGGGGCGCTTTGGCAGGCGCGCGCCGCAGCGCTGGACCGCCCGGCGGCGAAAATCCCGCCTGCACCGCGCCCGGCCCCCGCGCCACCCGCCGCTGCCCGTCCGCGCCGGCTGTCCGCGACCGCTGTCGGGACCTTGCTCCGCGATCCCTACACCATTTACGCCCGCTCCATCCTGCGCCTGCGCCCGCTTGACCCGCTGGGACGGACCGCGGACGTGCGCGAGCGGGGGACAGCGCTGCACGCGGCGCTTGAGGCGTTTGTCCACGGCACGCGCGACGCCTGGCCGTCAGACCCGGGGCCGGTCTTTGCCGAAACGGTGGCCACCAGCCTTGCCGCATCCGTGCCGTGGCCCGCGGCGCGCGCGCTTTGGCAGGCGCGGCTGATGATGCTTGCCCCCTGGTTTTTGGAGGAGGAGGCAAAGCGGCGCATGTGGGGGCGCCCCTGCGTTTTAGAGGCCGCGGGCGCGCTGGACCTGCCGCTTTCGCCGCCGATCACGCTGACGGCGCGGGTTGACCGCATCGACGTTGCCCCCGATGGCAGGTTGGCGATCTTCGACTATAAGGGCACCCCGCCGACCGCGAATGAGATGGCGTTTTTCGACAAACAACTGCAGGTCGAGGCGCTGATCGCCGAAGCGGGGGGATTTCCCGACTGCCCCGCAGCCCCGGTCACCCACGCAGAGATGATCGGTCTTGGCAAAGACAAAAAAACCGAAGTGCTGCCCGATCCGATCGAAGCGATCGCGAAGGTCCGCGAAAAGCTTCCGGATCTTTTGGCCACCTACCAAAACCCCGACACGCCTTATCTTGCCCGCAGCCGCCCGCAGCGCCTGACCTATGCCAGCGACTATGACCATCTTTCGCGGTTTGGCGAATGGGAGGACGGCGCCGATGCCCCGGTGCAGCGGCTGTGAGGGGGTGGGCGCCGCCGCCAACGGGCACCGGCCCATCGCCAGCGGCCCCCGCCCCGCTTAGGCTGTGACCATGGACGGAGACCAAATTCCCGACGCCGCCACCGCTGCTCAGATCCGGGCGGCGTTGCCCGACCGGTCTACCTGGGTTGCGGCCAATGCGGGCTCTGGCAAGACACGGGTGCTGACCAACCGCGTGGCGCGGCTGCTTTTGCGCGGCGCCTTGCCGGACCGGATCCTGTGCCTGACCTACACCAAAGCCGCGGCCGCCGAGATGCAGAACCGGCTTTATCGCAGCCTCGGCGCCTGGGCGATGCTGCCAGCGCCCGCGCTCCGCGCCGCGCTGGCGGAGCTGGGCGAGCCCGCCGATACCCTCCCGCCCACCGCCCTGGCCCGCGCCCGGACGCTGTTTGCCCGCGCGCTGGAAACCCCCGGTGGTTTGAAGATCCAGACGATCCACGCGTTTTGTGAGCGTCTTCTCGGCCGCTTTCCGCTGGAGGCCGGCGTCTCCCCCGTCTTCCAGATCCTCGAAGAGCGGGAGGCCGAGCATTTGCGGGCCGCGGTTTTAGACGAGATGGCCGAGACGGATCCGGCCTTTGCGGCCTATGCCCCCTGGCTTGCCTCGGCCAGAGACCACAAAATCCTCCACGAGATCGAACAGAAGCGCGCGGCCTTCGGCGAGGAGCCTGAGGAGGCCTCGGTGATGAAAAGCCTCGGCCTGACGCAGCGTTGGGCGCCGGGCGATCATCTTGCGCGGCTTATTGCCCTGGTGCCGCAGCGTCAAAGCTTTGCCGCGCAGCTTGAAACGAAGGGAGGCGTGCAGGAGCGCCCGCTTGGCCGCGCGCTCCGCTCCGAACCGACGGCGCCCCCGGAACCCGTGCTCGAAGCCATGCTCGCCGTGCTGCTAACCAACGCGGGGACGCCCCGAAAATCCGGATTGCCGACAAAGGCCGTAAAGGAACAGAACCCCGACGCCGAAGAAACGATCTGGGCGATGCAGATGGCAGCGCTCGACATAAGCAACCTGCAAAAGGCGCAAAAGGTTTGCGACGAAACGCTTGCGCTGCGGCGCTTTGCGCGCGGCTATCTCGCGCGGCTCGATGCGGCCAAGGCCGCGCTTGGCGCGCTCGATTTCAACGACCTGATCGCCAAGGCCGCGCATCTTCTTGACATCAGCAGCGCTGCGGCTTGGGTTCAATTCCGTCTCGATGGTGGCATCGACCATGTTCTGGTCGATGAAGCGCAGGACACCAGCCCCGCGCAATGGCAGGTGATCGCGGCCCTGACGGGGGAATTTTTTACCGATCTCACAGCGCGGGAGACGCCGCGCACGGTGTTTGTCGTGGGCGACGCCAAACAGTCGATCTATTCCTTTCAAGGCGCCGATCCGGCCGCTTTTGGCGCGATGCGAAGCCGTTATGCCACCGTTTTGGAGGAGGCGCTTTCGGCGTTGGAAGAATGCGATCTTCTGCATTCCTTCCGCTCCGCCCCGCCGATTTTGGCGCTGGTCGACGCGGTCTTTGCCAAAGCGAACGCGCATGGCATGGAAGAAGAGGTTCGCCACCACGCGTTTCATGCAGACCGCCCCGGGCGCGTCGATCTTTGGCCCTGGATCGAAAACGCGAAGGACCCAGCCGACCCGCCCTGGTATCTGCCGGTCGATATGCCGTCACCGACCGCGCCGGCGGTGCTGCTGGCCGCCAAGATCGCGGACTGGGCCAAGCAGACGCTGGCGTCGCGGCTGACGCTGCCGGGCACGGCGCCGCCCCGCGCCGTTCGGCCCGGCGATATCCGCATTCTGGTCCGATCCCGGGGCCGGCTTTTCAATGCCATCCTCGCGGCGCTGACGGCGGCCGGTATCCCGGTCGCGGGCGCGGATCGGATCAAGCTGTCGGAGGTTCTGGCCGCGCGCGATCTTCTGTCGCTGTTGCGGTTTCTTGCGACCGAAGCGGACGATCTGGCGCTGGCCGAGGTACTACGCTCCCCCCTTGGCGGGCTGGACGAGGCGCAGCTTTTTGCGTTGGCGCACGACCGGGGCGGCACGCTTTGGCAAGCGCTGCGCATGGCGCCGGCGCATCGCCCGCTTGCCGCGCGGATCGGGGCGCTGCGCGATGCGGCCGATTACCTGAGACCCTTTGAGCTGTTGCAAAAGATGCTTGTCGGGTTCGGTGGGCGGACGGCGCTGATCGCCCGCCTCGGACCCGAAGCCGAGGAAGCGATCGACCTCCTCCTCGATCTGGCGCTGTCTTATGAGCGGACCGGGCCGCCGACGTTGGTGGGCTTTCTCGACTGGATCGCGGCGAGCGAGGCGGAGGTCAGCCGGGATCTCTCGGACGCCGGCGACCAGATCCGCATCTCGACTGTGCATGGCGCAAAGGGGCTGGAGGCGCCCATTGTCATCCTGCCCGAGACCGGCGATCCCGCCTTGGGCGGAAAGCGCCCAAAGATCCTGTCGGATGGCGGCGCGGCGTTCGCGGCGCCAGGGGCCAAGGCGGTGCCCGATGCGCTGAAGCCCGTGTTCGCGGCGGCAGAGGACCGCGCGCGCGAGGAGCATTGGCGGCTGCTTTACGTGGCGCTGACGCGGGCGGAAAGCTGGTTGATCGTCTGCGGCGCGGGCAAGCTGAAGGCGCGTCCGGAGGTTGAGTGGTACAGCGCCGTCAAAGAGGCGCTCGCGCCGCTTGCGGAACCCACGGATGAGGGCGGGCTGACCCTGTCGGAGGGGTGGGCGCAGCAGCCCGCGCCCAAGGACGCCGAGCCTGCCCCGCCCGCGGAACCGCCGCCCCTGCCCCGCGACCCGCCAGAGCCGCCGCCCCAAGCGCCGCCTGTCCTGCGCCCGTCCGACAGCATGGCGGCCGAGGGCGGGATCGGCGAGGGCGATCTGGCCCGCCAACGGGGCCTTGCGATCCACGCCATCCTAGAGGCCGCCGTCACCACCGAGGCCGCGGCCGCAGCGTGTCTTCGCGACCTGCCGGACCTGCCGCCGTCAGACACCCACGCCGCGCTGATCGCCGAGGCGCTGGCCTGCCGTCTTGCGCCCGCGCTTGCGTGGATCTGGGGGGACGACAGCCTTGCTGAGGTCGCGGTCCAGGGGCTTGTGCCAACGCTTGACGGCCGCCCGCTCTCTGGTCGGATCGACCGGTTGATCGCAGGGGCCGAGATCTGGGCGATCGATTTCAAAACCCAGCGCAGCGTGCCGCGCCGCGATGAGGACCTCAGCGCGGCTATTTTGGCGCAGATGGCGGCCTATCACGCCGCTTTGACCCCGCTTTGGCCCGACCGACCGATTAGGATGGGCGTGTTGTGGACCGCCGAGACGCGGCTGATGCCCTTGCCCCACGCGCGCGTGATCGCGGCCTATCCAAAAGACAGCACCGGTTGACCGACGGGGAGCGTCCCCCTAGATCTGGTGGCCAACCGATGCAAACAGCGGAGAGATCACCATGGCGACCATGCCCGTCACCGACGACACTTTCGAGGCCGAAGTCGTCAAATCCGACATCCCCGTCGTCGTCGACTTCTGGGCCGAATGGTGCGGACCCTGCCGCCAGATCGGACCGGCGCTCGAAGAGATCTCGGAGGAGCTTGCGGGCCGGGTGAAGGTCGTGAAGGTCGATGTTGACGAAAACCCAACCTCGCCCATGCAACTCGGCGTCCGCGGCATTCCCGCGCTTTTTATCTTCAAGGACGGCCAAGTCGCTGCCCACAAAACCGGCGGTGCCAGCAAAGCGGCCCTTCAAGGCTGGATCGAAGAGGCGATCTAGCCTACCGTCTGGCCAAAGCAACGGGGAGGTTTGGATGCGGCGGCGCGGTTTGATGGCGATGGCACTGCCCCTGCTGCCCGGCATGGCGTTTGGCGCCTGCATGGGCAACCCCTTGGGCGAGGGCGCAACCGACTGGTCCAAGATCAAGTTTGTGGCGCCCGTCGCCAAGGACGAGGTCGTGCGGTTTAACGCAACCTCGGCTGAGCACTATGCCGGCATGTTGGCCGCCGCAGACATGTTGGGAAACGGCATGGCCGTCGACGCCGTTAAGTCCGGCTACCTCCCATCGGACATCTACGCCACGGCGGACGAAGTGGCGCGCATGTCGGACGTCTCCGTGATCGTCGGCAGCTTCGGATCAGCGCTTAGCACCACGCTCGGCAAAGAGCATCCGAACAAGATTTTCGTCGACATCGGCTATGGAAGCCCGGTCGAACAGGTGCGTCCCCGAAATGTCTTGGGGATCGATTACACCAACGCGCATGCCTATTGGCTCGATTTCAAGCAAAACGACGTTTCCTGGGACTGCCTGAACACACCGCTTGCCACCCAGGCATTTCTTGCCACGGCAACGATTGAGAAAGCGGCGCGGCTTGTCGGCGACGTGGAGGAAAACGGCCTGTCGAACGCCGTGGACGACGCGCTAAAGGGTTTGGAATTCGGTAAAAACCTTTCCCTTGTCGGCGGCGATTTGAAATATGTGCGTTTCGAGGACGATGCTATCCGAGAGTGATAAGGTCCGCATGTCGCAAGACTTGGCGACGACACTCCTGTCGGTTTTTATTCCGGCGCTGCTGACGTATTATCTGTTGCGAGAGGAATATATGTCCGAAACCGTTCGCAATCAGTATTGGTGGCCAATTTTCGGGTGTCTAACCTTTGTCGTCCTCTCCTGCATCTCGTTGCTGTTTTCTTGGATCTATCTCGCGTTCGGACGGGGGTACTGGTGGGTCCCGGGTCTGTCGGGATCTGCCTCGGTACTGGCCCTGGCAGCGTCGGGGTTGATCCTGGCGACCTACCTTTGACAGGATCATGGCTGGACTTTCCGTACTCGACGAAACGCGCCTACGCTCAAGCGGGATCTGGACGCACATGATGTCGCCGGCGGCGGGTGGGGGGCTGACCCACTTTGACTATTACTGCTACTTCTCGCTCGACGCGCGAGACGGGCTTTCCCGAAAACCCGGCCTT
>CALCPC010000036.1 GCA_937900975.1 uncultured Paracoccaceae bacterium | reverse complement strand
CAAGCCGGTACGAACTGTCAAATCCAGGCTCCTGGCCTGACTTGATCAGTCTAAACACCGCCCGAACTGCCCAAGAAGCAAACTCTTCGCACCGCACGACTGTTCGGATGTTTGCAGAGAGGCGGAATTGAAGTGGCAAAGCCCGGATCCAAGCACGAGTTGAGCCGTTTAAACCCTGCCCAAACTGCGGAAAAAGCACGGTCTTCGCACCGGGCGACCGTTTGGGCCGCGACAGAAAAAGCCGGGTCGACGTGGCGAAAAACGGATCCGTGCCGGGTTTGAGCGCGGCCCCTTCAGACCGATGGGGCGGGCCGTGAGGGGATCGGGGTGGCGCGGTCGCGCGTGAAATGCGCTTCCGACCAAGCGTTGCGTCCCGTCCCGCCCGCCGCCGTGGACAACCGGCCGGATCTCGCAACGATCCGGCCGAAGCGCGTCAAGCTTTGCGGCGGAAGGTGCCGCACCATACCCCAAGGCGTGGCGGAAAGCTGCGGTTGGAGTGCTGCGCCGGCGGGGATCAAAGCCTCGCCTCGCGCCAATCTAAGTGCCCGATGGGCCAGCTTTCGCCCCCCGATCCGCGCGGGCACAGGACACCGGCCCCCGCCCTGCCGGTGTGTCGGGCGGCAGCGCGGCGCGACCGGTCAGCCTTTCTGCAGCACCCTTCGGCCCACAAGCTCTGCGATCTGCACGGCGTTGAGCGCCGCGCCCTTGCGCAGGTTGTCGCTCACGCACCAAAGGTTCAGGCCGTTCTCGATTGTGCTGTCCTGGCGAATACGGCTGATGAACGTCGCGAAATCGCCCGCAGCCTCAATCGGCGTGGTGTAGCCACCCGGCTCACGCTTATCGACCACCATGATCCCCGGCGCCGCACGCAGAATGTCGCGCGCCTCGTCTTCGTCGAGAAAATCCTCGAACTCGATGTTGATGGCCTCCGCATGGCCGACAAAAACCGGCACGCGCACACAGGTTGCCGTGACCTTGATCGCCGGATCGACGATTTTCTTGGTCTCGGCCACCATTTTCCATTCCTCGAACGTCTCCCCGCCCTCGATAAAATCCCCGATCTGCGGGATCACATTGAAGGCGAGTTGTTTCTGAAAGGTCTGCGGCTCAACCTCCTGCCCCGGCACGTAAATCCCTTTGGTTTGGGTCCAAAGCTCATCCATCCCCGCCTTGCCAGCGCCAGAGGCGGACTGATACGTCGAGACGACCACGCGTTTGCTCCGCGCCCGATCATGCAGCGGTTTCAGCGCCACAACCATTTGCGCGGTCGAGCAATTCGGGTTCGCAATGATGTTCCGCGCGGCGTAGCCCGAAACAGCGTCGGCGTTCACCTCTGGCACGATCAGCGGCACATCGGGCTCATAGCGATAGAGGCTGGAGTTATCGATGACGATGCATCCGGCCTTCGCGGCCCGCGGTCCGTAGGTTTTCGTGGCCGAGGATCCGATGGCGAACAGCGCCATGTCCCAGCCCTTGAAGTCGAAGCTGTCAAGATCCGCCGTCTTCAACGTCGTCTCGCCAAAGCTGACCTCGGTGCCGAGCGAGCGGCGGCTTGCCAGCGCTGCGACCTCGTCCACGGGAACCTGGCGTTCGTCCAGGATGTTCAGCATTTCCCGGCCAACATTGCCGGTGGCGCCGACGACGGCGATACGGTAGCCCACGAAAAATCTCCTGTGTTTGGGGTGCCCCCGCTTAGCCGATGGTCTGGGCGAAGGAAAGGGCCGGCGCGCCTCACGCAGTCGTGACGGCAAGGCGCGGACCCAGCGCCTAGGCTGAGAGGAGGAGGACAGAGATGAAGAGACTGGTTTTGGCGCTGTTATGCCTTGCCGCGCCCAGCGCCGCCGGCGAGGCGGAGGTGGTTGCCGCGACCGCCCAAAAGACGGCCGGCGGCTGGCGCTTTGACGTGACGATCCGGCATGACGATACCGGATGGGATCACTATGCCGACGGCTGGGCCGTGCTGGCGGCGGACGGGACGGAGCTTGGCTACCGCACGCTTTTCCACCCGCATGTGGAAGAGCAGCCTTTTACCCGATCGCTGAGCGGTATCCGTGTTCCGGCTGGGGCGACGTCCGTCTTTATTCGCGCCGATGACAGCGTGCATGGCGCGGGCACGCGGCTTTTCGAGGTGCCGCTGGCCGACGGCTCTTAACCGCCGCGCCCTAACCCGGCGCGGCGATACCCGGGCGCGGCATGTGGGCCCGGGCCACAAGCGTCGATCCAGCGAAGGCCGCGATGGCCCAAACCCAGCCGTGCAAACTGCCCGACACCAATCCACCGAGGTAGGCGCCGATGTTGCATCCATAGCCAAGCCGGGCGCCATAACCCATCAAAAGCCGCCCCGGCGCGGCGGGACGCACCGCGCGCCCGCGCAGCCGCGGAACCGGCGCGGGACGCCCAGCAGGGCCCGCCGACGGCGGCGGCCCGC
>CALCPC010000035.1 GCA_937900975.1 uncultured Paracoccaceae bacterium | reverse complement strand
GCCCAGCGGATATATTGCGGCGTCCCGCCGCCGCTGTAGGCCGCGCCAAGGCAAACCGCGACAACGCCGACAACGCTCCACACCGTGCGGTCGAGCGCCGCAAGAAGGGGGGCGGGCATGGCCAAGCCCATCACCAGCGCCATCGCCGGCAGCCCGACCGTCAGGTTTTTCGTCGAAACCACCGGGGAATGGAGCGAGATCGCAAGCGCCACAGCGATGACCAGGCCAAAAGGCGCCAGAAGCCAAAGCACGGGCACAAGGGCAGGGCTGGTCGCGCCCTGGCGCCGTGCTGCCAAAAGCAGGACAACGCCGGCCAAAAGCAGCGGCTGGTTGAGCGCGAAGTCGATCCAAGGCCCGAATTCGTTTCGGATCCAAAGCGCGCCGCCCAGCGCGCCCCGCACATCTCCAAGGACAAAAGCCCAGCCAAGCGTCAGCGCTACGCAAAGCCCGGCAAAGCCCAGCGGCATCAGCGCCCGCCGCCGGCGCCCGGCCCTTACATGCTCGGCGGCGCTGCCCAAAAGCAGGGCTGTGCCCACGGCTGCCCCGAAAAAATGCAAGCCCGTAAGGGCAAGCGCTGTTGCGATCAAACCAGGCTCTGCACCCCGCACCGCCCGCAGACGGCAAAACAAAAGCACATGGCCAAGGGCAGCGGTGCCGAGCAAAAGACCATAGACCCGAAGCTCCAAACTAAAGAGGAAAAAGAAGGTGTTGGCGACCAGGACAAGCGCGGCCAGCGTCGCGCGTTGTCGCCCGATTTCGGCCCGCAAAAGCAGAAAGGCCAGCACAAGCGGGATCAGCGCAAGCGCGTTGATCGCGCGCAGCACAGGGCGCGCCCCGTCGACAAACTGCGACGCAAGGTGGACCAGCGCGACATGGGTCGGTGGGTGGACATCGCGCAAAAGCACGTCCCAATCCAGGGTGCCGTTCACCCCAGCGGCACCCAGTGTAAAGACCTCGTCGAACCAAAAATTCTGGTCGGAGCGGGCGGCCAAAAATCCCAGCCAAACCAAAAGTGCCGCGCCAAGCGCGACTTGGAGATAGGACAGCCGCGCTTTGTCCATCGTCCGCTCTCAATCCCCTCACCAGGCCGGGGCATCACGCCCCCACCGCGCCAAGAGGCAGAAAAACGAAGGCGGTTTTGCGGCGGTCGGCGCCGTCAGTCGGAGAATGCGCTCCCCAGACCCGGCTGCAAGCGCGGGCGCCCAGGCCCCCACCGCCCCGATGTGTGCCGCTCTGCACCGGCGCGGGACGGGTGGGGCGATCCGGCAAGGACCCGCGCCGGGCCATTTCAACGCGAGGCCTCAAGCGCCTGCCGGATGGACGCCGCCCATGCCGCGCGAAACGATCATGCCCGCCCGGGCCGATGAGGCACCGGTGTTCTTTGGTGGTAGAAGAGCGGCGGGGCGGCTTCGTGCTCAAAAACCTGGACGACGCTTGCGCCGCCGGACATCGAAAGCGCGGCGTAGGACGCGACGCGGGATGGGCCGGCCAGCGGGCGACAGGCCCCCGACACTGCGGCAGAATGCGCGGTGTCGCCGGACCGGCGGACCCCCCCGCGGGGTGCTGCCAGTGCAGCAAAACTGCAGCGCCGGTTCCGGCGCGCTGGCTCTGACATCTTGGCCGGGCCCCGGCCTTGCGGATTGGGGCCGAGACCCCGGATCGCCCAGTTTCATGCGCCCAGTTTGGTTCGCCCTGCCGCCCCTCGGCGTTAGAGACTTGGGACCGCGTGCAGCCTCGCATCGCATCTATCGAATATGTATGCCGCGCCCCAAATCCCGTGTGTGGGCGTCTGGCGGCGGCTTTAACGCACCGATTTCCGACAGCAGCGCGGCCTGGCTTTCAAGTGTTTGACCGAAAGGGAACCGCGTATCCCAGATAACGGACGGGCGGGCAGCCCGCGCGCCCGTCGCTTCTGCCCACTGTTCGGCTAGCCTGGCGCGAAAACCAGCCGCGGCAAACGACTATGCCATTTGCTCCATCGGCCCGATGCTGACCCGGCGCGCCGTTGGGTCCAGGGGCGGCGGTCGAAACGGGGGCGCGCGCCCGCCCCAAACCTCACCCCTGGTCGGAAACCCGCCCTCAGCGCGCCGGGTCTCTGGCCAATCTCGGTCCCGCTTCGACCCGGCTTTAATCGTTGCTGAGTGCTTTTTGGGATGGCAGCGCGGGTCCGATGTCCCCGCGCTTATGGCATCTTCGTTGGTAACAGGCGGGGGCACCAGATGGGCGGCGGCCAGCAAAAGGTGGTTCAGCGACCGGACCCCGGCCATCCTCCGAACCCTGCGCCCGCGCGACC
>CALCPC010000034.1 GCA_937900975.1 uncultured Paracoccaceae bacterium | reverse complement strand
GGCGCGCGGTACCGCCCCGCGCCTGCCACAGCGCCCCCAAAACAGGATAGCGGGGCCCATCGATGTTGAGGATCGGACAGATGTCCTGCGCCCGGCGCGGGCTGACGATCTCCGATTGGATCTTGGCCAGACGGTTGGCATGCGCCGTTCGCTGCCAGGCGCGCAACTCATGCTCGGTTTGCGCCAACATCATAACCCCCCGCGGGCTGAACATGATGTTGTAGTTCAACGCTTGGCTCAGCGTCTCATAAAGGCTGCGCGATTTTTCGAAGATCGCGGCACTTTCTTCCTGCAAATAGTTTGAGCGGATGATCGTCGTGTTGCGCCCAGTGTTGCCGCCGCCAAGCCAGCCCTTCTCAACCACCGCCACGTTGCGGATGCCATGGTTTTTGGCCAAATAGTATGCCGTCGCCAGGCCGTGCCCGCCGCCGCCGACGACGATCACGTCGTAATGCGCCCGCGGCGGGGGGGAGGGCCAGGCCCGCTCCCACCCGCTGTGGTAGCGCATTGCCTCGCGCGCAATCGCAAAGATCGAATAGCGCTTCATCGCCCCTCCAAATCCATTCGGGTCCTTTATCTGAGCCCTGCTGCGCCTGGGCCTAACAAACGGCACCTGCCGCGATGTTCACGACATTTCCGACCATGCGCTGCGCGACAAATCAACGCTCCCGCCGCCCAGGCGCAACCGCGACCAGAAGGCGATTGCAGCCCGCCCGCTCGGTCCCATATCTCAAGGGGACGACAAAGGAGAGATGCGTGTTTTTTTGGGCCCTTGCGGCGGCAATGCCCCTGGCGACGGCGGCGGCGCTGCTTTGGCCCATGGTGCGTCCCCGGGGCGATTCCCCGGAGAGCCCGGACCTGCAGGTTTACCGCGATCAATTGTCGGAAGTTGACCGGGATCAGGAACGGGGGGTTGTGGAGGCGGCGGAGGCCGACGCGCTGCGCCTTGAGATCAAGCGCCGGCTTCTTGCGGCGGCTGGGGGGCGCGAGGCCACAGCCCGGATCGGGCCGGCACCGTCTGCCACGGCGGCAGGGGTCGCTTTTGTGGCAACCGCCGTGCTGGCGGGCGCGGCGCTTTACGGGGTGTTTGGCGTCCCGGGCCTGCCCGATCAGCCCCTGGCCGCCCGGTTGGAGGCCGCCCAAGCCCGGCGGGCAGAGCGGCCGAGCCAGGCAGAGGCGGAAGCGCTGCTGGCCGAAGCCGGGCGCACGCCGCCTCCGATCGACCCCGCCTCCGCGGCGCTTCTCGGCGAAGTGCGCGAAACGCTCGCCACGCGCCCCGACGACCTTCGCGGGCATCGCGTCCTGATGTCCAGCCTCGCGGGGCTCGGCCAATACAGCGCGGCCGCGGCCGCGCAGCGGCAGGTTTTGCGCCTTCTGGCCGACACCGCCGGGGCCGAAGACTATCTCGCCCTGGCCGAGATGCAGATCTTCGCCGCCAATGGTTATGTCAGCCCCGAGGCGGAGGCGATGCTGGCCGAAACCCTCAGCCGCGCACCGGACAACCCGCCCGCGCGTTATTTCTCGGGCCTCGCCGCCTGGCAGGCGGGGCGGGTCGATCTGACTTACGATCTTTGGGCACGGCTTCTGGTCGAGGGGCCGGAGGGCGCGCCCTGGGTGGAAGCGATCCGCCCTCAGATGGCCGAAGTTGCGTTCCGCGCCGGGCGTGCCGTCCCTGGCAGCCCTAGCCAGGCAGAGATGGAGGCGGCAGCGCTTTTGTCGCCTGAGGAGCGGGAAGAGATGATCCGGGGCATGGTCACGGGCCTCGCGGCGCGGCTTGAAGACGAGGGCGGCCCGCCTGAGGATTGGGCACGGCTGATCCGGGCCTGGGGCGTTCTCGGCGAAACCGCGACTGCGGCCGAAGCTTGGGCCACCGCGACGGCCGAGCACGCCGAGAACCCCGTCGCGCTGAACCTCCTGCGCCAGGCCGCCCGCGACGCCGAGGTCGCACAGTGAACAGAGCCGTGATCAGAGCCGGGGCTGGGGCCGTGACCAAAGCTGTGATTAGCGTTGGGGCTAGAGCGTTGGTCCGCGGAAAGGCCGGCCATGCCGCGTCGCGCCGCCCCTCCGCGCGCGCGGGATGCGAAGACCGCCGAAGCCCGGAAGCCGGGGTAAACCCGCAGCGCTCAAAAAAGCCCGCCCTATGATCCATGTTGAAGTTGAGAAGTTTGCAGCCGCCCTCCCCCGTGTCGGCGGTCTTCTTGGGCTCGACCTCGGCACCAAGACCATTGGCCTGGCGGTAAGCGATCACACCCGCCGCGTCGCGACCCCGCTTCTGACCCTGCGGCGGACGAAGTTCACGGCCGATGCGCAGGCCCTTGCCGACCATGTGGCCGCCCGCGCGCTGGTTGGTTTTGTGCTTGGCTTGCCGCTTAACATGGATGGGTCAGAGGGCCCCCGCGCCCAGTCCACGCGCGCCTTTGCCCGCAACCTCTCAACGCGTCTTGACCATCCGATCACTTTCTGGGACAAGCGTCTTTCGACCGTCGCGGCTGAGCGCGCGCTGTTGGAGGCCGACACCTCCCGCCGGCGTCGTGCCGATGTCATCGCCCATGTGGCGGCGGGGTATATATTGCAGGGCTGTCTCGACAGGCTTTTGCACCTCCAGGGGAAGACAGATGTCCGATGAGGTTTGGCAGCGTGAGCGGATCGAAAGTCCTTGTGTCAAAGTGTGCGTGCTGAACCCGGAAACCGGCCACTGCATTGGCTGCCTGCGCACGGGCGCCGAAATTGCCGCTTGGTCGCAGATGACCGCCAAGGCGCGTGCCGAAATCATGGCGGCGCTTCCTGACCGCGCGGAACGCCAAAAACCCAGCCGCCGGGGCGGCAGGCGGGCGCGGCACGAGGCTTGACGCATCTCACCGTGCCGCCCTTCGTCGGGCACGGTGTCGTGCGCCAAAGCACGCCCTTTTCGGCCGCCCCAATGCGGCGCAGCCCCAAGCCAGAGCCGGGCGCATAAGCGCTCTGTGCCGGAGCCGGCACTGGCACGGCAACGACCGAGGGCTCAGGGGCTTTCCCCAACGGCCCGGGGCACACCGCCGCACGCGCGGGCACAGAGCGCCCCGCATTGCAATGGGGCCAACGCAGCGCCCGCGTTGTAAATCGGATAGCGCGGCGCGCCTAGTGCACATGTGATACCGATGCACGCTCGGAGCAAACGGGAAAGCGCAGCACCCGCGGCGGTCAGATTGCCCCCTTAAAACTTCGTGAAGAACCCGCATTTCATGGCGCCGCCTTAGATCAACGATCTCAACGCGTTATGGGGCGCTTGAGGCCTCAGGTATTTCACGAAACGCGAGAGCATGGCGCCAAGGGCAAAACCCTCTCCTCGGACACCAGCGGTGGAGCGCTGCGAGCCCTACGCGCCAGAGCGGTCGCGCACCGGCCGTTATGCCGCCGCGATATCCTCTGGCAGCACCGCCTTCAACGCGCGCTCCACCACCTCGGGCCCCGCACCGGCTTTACGCGCCTCTTCCGACAAAATCCGCCGCCAGTGCCGCGCGCCGCGCTGGCCAGAAAAGGCGCCCAGCATATGGCGCGTGATTTGGTGCAACGGCGTGCCAGCCCCGCGCTCTGCTTCGATATAAGGCAGCATGCCCAAGACAGCGTCCTGGCACGCAACAGGTCCACGGGCTGTTCCAAAGATCTGCGCATCGGCATGGCCCAAGATCTCCCCCGGCCGGTGATAGGCCGCGCGGCCGATCATCACGCCGTCCAGGCCGCGCGCAAGATGGACTTGCGCCGCCGCCAAAGACGCGATGCCGCCGTTGATATGGATGGGAAAATCCGGGAACAGCGCTTTCATGCGGTGCACAAGATCGTAGTCCAGCGGCGGGATATCCCTGTTTTCCTTGGGACTAAGCCCGTTCAGCCAGGCTTTGCGCGCATGCACAATAACCCCGGCGGCACCCGCTGCCCGCACCTGCGCGATAAAAGCGGGCAGGATTTCCGCTGGATCCTGCTCATCGACCCCGATCCGACATTTCACGGTGATTGGCACCGGCCCGGCTGCGGCCACCATCGCCGCGACCAACTCCGCAACACGGTCCGGATCCTGCAGCAGCACAGCGCCGAAGCAGCCCGTGCGCACCTTGTCGGACGGGCAACCAACGTTCAGGTTGATCTCGCAAAAACCAAGCGGCGCGGCCATGTCCACCGCCCGCGCCAGAAGCCCAGGCTCCGACCCGCCGAGCTGAAGCGCCAAAGGATGCTCACACGGGCTGTGATCCAAAAGATAACCAGCGCCACCCCGGACCAGCGCGGCCGCCGTCACCATCTCGGTGTAGAGAAGCGTGGATTTGCTGAATTGACGATGGAAAACACGGCAATGACGATCGGTCCAGTCCATCATAGGGGCACAGGATAATTTAGCGTGTTGATTTATTTGCATTTTTTGTGTATCTTCAAACTGTTGGCGGCGGATTCTGCTACGCTGGAATACGCCCCAATATCCCCGAATTTGCCCCTCTACGACGACTCATTACACACACAGCACAAGAAAATGGCCTTCATCACCACGCTCCCCTCCGGTGCCTGACCTCGGTCCAGATCAGACGAGAGGGCCGCTACGCGAGCGAGACGTTCCTCCGCGGAGACGACGCCCATTGTTGGCGCCCATCGTTGGGCCCGCCAGGCGGAGACCCGGGTCGATCAGGGGCTGGCGCCTACAAGCGCGTCCGTTTCCCGCCTCCAGACCTTTGGCGACCTCATCGACCTTCATGTAACCGATATGTGCGAGGTAGGGAAACCGCCGCGTCGCAGCAAGGCCGCCACACTCACGACGCTCAAGCGCGACCTGGGCAAGGAGAAGATCGGCCACCTCGGCCGGCAGAAGCTGATCAACGACGGTAAGATGCGTGCGGAGTTAGGTGAGGCGCGTCGTGCAAATCGGTCCAGTGGACCGATTTGAGCGCCGAACGCCCCCTTCACTCTCGGGATCGATATCGGCGTGATCAAGATGATCATCACCCATGCGGCAGCTG
>CALCPC010000033.1 GCA_937900975.1 uncultured Paracoccaceae bacterium | reverse complement strand
CGGGGCGGCACACCACGCCCCTCCCGGGGCGGCACACCACGCCCCTCCCGGGGCGATACACCACGCCCCTCCCGGGGCGGCACACCACGCCCCTCCCGGGGCATCCGTGCCAGCCCCGCCTGTCGGGTCCCATCACGCCCCGCCTGGGGCGACACTCGATCGCTGGGGCGTGGCGCCGCCGGCGGGTGTCGGCGACGTCGTTAAGGGGGCGCCGGGTCCGTTTGCGGCGCGACGGGGCGCTGCACCTTTGGCCACCACCCCGGGCGCCCCGCTTGACGGGCTCGACGCCTGGCAAATGCCGTCCGAGCGGGGGGCGGTCAGACGCCCGGGCGCGGGACCCGACGCCTGCGGTGGCTCATGCGGGCCGACACCCGGCTCCGCCCGCCTCGCGATGGACCAAGCGCCGCCCCGCGCACCCCGCGCCGAAGGCGATGCGCTGGGTGGGCTGATCCTCTTTTTCGTCGTCATCGGCCTTGTTGCCGGGGGCATCAGCGTTTTGATGATGTCCCTGGCCAGTGGCAACCTTTTGGGCATCGCCGGTGGCGCGATCTTTTCGGTGGCCACGCTGTCGATGGGCGGCAGCGCGCTGCTCAAGCGGGCGCTTGGCCGCAAGCGCCGGTGACGTCGGCCTTCCTGGGGGTTGAGCGCTCGCTGTCCGGGCGGCGCTGGATCGGCCCCGACGCCGCCCTGTCGCGCCAAACCGATGCGCTGACACAAGCGACGGGACTGCCCGCTGCCGTCTGTCATCTTCTGGCGCGCGCGGGCATCCCTGCACCGGCGGCAGAGGCCTATCTTGCCCCGACGCTGCGCGACCTGATGCCCGACCCCTTGACGCTCTGCGATATGGACCGGGCGGTCGCCTGCCTTTTGCACAGGCTCGACCGGGGCGACGCGATCGCGATCTTTGCCGATTACGATGTCGATGGCGGCGCCTCGGCTGCGCTGCTGCTCGACTGGCTGGGGCAGCTTGGCCACCAGGCCACGCTCTATGTCCCCGACCGGATCGACGAGGGCTATGGCCCCAATGTGCCCGCGATGGAAGCTTTGGCGCGCCAGCACGCCCTGATCATCTGCGTCGATTGCGGCACGCTGGCGTTAGAGCCGATTGCCGCGGCGCGCCGGCTGGGGGCCGATGTCCTGGTGCTCGACCACCACTTGGGCGCCGAGGCGCTGCCCGCGGCCAACGCCGTCGTCAACCCCAACCGCCAGGATGAGACCACGCCGCTTGGCTATCTCTCGGCGGCGGGGGTGGTGTTCATGACGCTGGTCGCCGCCAACGCAGCGCGCCGGGCGGCGGGGCTGTCGGCGCCGCCGCTGCTGCCGCTTTTGGACCTTGTGGCGCTGGCGACGGTCGCCGATGTGGCGCCACTGCTGGGGCTTAATCGCGCGTTCGTGCGCCAAGGGCTGACGGTGATGGCGCGGCGGGCGCGGCCGGGGCTTGCCGCGCTGGCCGATGTCGCGGGGCTGCGGTCGCCGCCGACGGCCTATCACCTTGGGTATCTGCTGGGCCCGCGGGTCAACGCGGGCGGGCGGATCGGGCGCGCCGATCTTGGAGCGCGGCTTCTGGCCGAAACCGCCCCAGAGCGGGCGGCGGCG
>CALCPC010000032.1 GCA_937900975.1 uncultured Paracoccaceae bacterium | reverse complement strand
TGTTCCCGGCGTCATCGATGACCTGGACAGCGATTGAGGTCGCCAGCGACGGATTGTCTACCCCGCCGGGGAGCGCGATTGTCAGGGCCTCGATCAGCGCCTCGACCGCCTCTGTCGTCGCGGCGGCATTCAGATCGATCTCGAACGGCTGGTTGTCGATGCCGTCCGCGACCGGGTCCAGCGTGCCGATGGCCACGCCTTCGAACGTGACGGTGGTGCCGTCGAAACCGATCTGGTCGGGCCCCGTCCCGCTATCGAGAAGCGAAATGGCCAGATCGATGCTGGTTGAGGGCGTGACCCGCACGGTGCCGCCGTCGAAACCGTTTCCGGCGGCGTTGTCGAAATCGATATCGGTGTCGAGCAGAACCGGCCCGGCCAGCAGCGCCGAGAGCGTGACCGGCGCCAGCGATTGCTGGTTATCCTGCCCGTTTTCGAGGTCGCCGAAGTTGGAGATGTCAAGCGCGGGCGGCGTGACGCTGCCGCCGACGAAATCGAGGAAGATCGTATCGGGCTGGGTCTGGCCGCCCGCGCCATCGGTGATCAGGAACCCGATGGACCGGTCGGTGTTGATCAGGGCGGCAGCGGTGTCGGTTGAGGCGAAGGCCAGCGCCTCGAACACCGCGTGAATGGCGGCAGCATCGGCGGCGGCGTTATAAGTGATGCGCAGATCCGCGCCCGCGACCCCGTTTTCGGTGCCGTCGATGGTGGCGACGGCCGTGCCGCCGACGCTGATCGCGGTGCCCGCGACGGAGACATCGCCGACGCTTAGGACGGAAAGCTGGTCGTTGGCGGTGTTTTCGCCGGCATAATAGACCAAAAGCTCCGCGCCCGTGAAATCGGTCGTATCGGGGTCCGTGAACGCCACGGCATCGTCAAGGCGCACGGGCGCTGCGGTGACGTCGTCGGCACCGACCGCGATCGTGCGCTGAACGTCGCCAAGCACTGGCGCGGTATCCGCCGGCAGCGTGGGCACAAATCCGCGAAGGAAGATCCCGGTGCTTGCGCCATCTCCGGACGTGCCGGATGTCGACGCCGTATAGACGACCTTGTAGCCGCCGCCGGTCAGGCCCAGCACGGCCGCGTTGTCTTGGGTCGAAGCCGTCTCGACATTGACCAGGGTTTCCCCGTCGACGCGGGCGCCGGTGGCATCGTAGACTTGGGTGAAGGCGCCATTCGTGTCGCCGGTGCCGTTGCCGCTCCAACTGACGACAAAGCCGCCGCCGTCCAGCGCCGCGACATCCGGTGTCTGTTGCGCGTTGATCGTCGTGTCGTTGACGCGGAACTCTTCGCCGACTTTGCCGCCGGTCGCGTCATAGCGCTGGCCATAAACGCCGGTGGAGGAGCCGTCCTGCCCCGAACTTTCCCAAACAATCACAAAGCCGCCGCCGTCGAGCGCGGTGACAGCGGGCCTGTCCTGATCGTTGTTGGTTCCGGTGTTCACCTGAAAATCGGTGTCAAGCGCCGTGCCGGAGGCATCGAAGACCCGTGCCCTAACGCTGCTGGCAGACCCGTCGATGGCGGAGAAATCCGTCCACGTAACGACAAAGCCGCCACCCGCAAGGACGGCGATGTCCGACGCGCCCTGGTTGCCGTTGGTCGATGTGTTGACCACGGTTTCGCCGATCAATGCGCCGGTGGCGTCGACCTCCTGCAGCAGGATGGCGTCGTTGCTCATATCGCCCGTGTCGGAGGTGAAAGAGACCAAGAACCCGCCGCCCGGCAGCCCGGCGACCGCTGCGGCGAACTGGCTTTGCGGCACGGATGTGTTGATCTGGATCTCACCGCCATTGGCGCTGCCATCGGCGTTGTAGCGCTGCGCAAAAACACCGGTGTCCTGGTCGCCCGGACTGTCCTGATTTGTGCTGGTCCAAACCACGACAAAGCCGCCATCGGCCGTGGCGGCCACATCGGCCGCGTTCTGGTTCTGCGCGATGGTTGTGTTGACTTGAAACTCCGGCCCCATCGGGACGCCATCGGCGCTAAAACGCTGGCCGAAGACGCCGTCGGCGCTGGTCGGCGGGATCAATTGGTCTTGGTCAAAGCTTTCCCAAACCACGACATAAGACCCGTCGTTCAGTTCCGCGATGGCGGGGGCGGTCTGCTCGTTGACCGTATGCGCGTTAACGCGGCTTTCGGCGGTTGCGATCAGGCCGGCATCGCCCTCCGCCGCGACGCTAAGGTCGAGATAGGCGGTCTGGGTCGCGCGCCCGGTTCCGTCGCTAAGGTCAATGGCGATGCGGATGTCATCGGGATCGTCGGAGGCGTTGGCATAGGCCAGATTGCCGAGCAACGCTTCGACCGCTTCCGCGTCGGCATTGGCGTTGAGGCTGACGACCAGTGCGTCGCCCGCCTGGCCGTTGCTGGTCAGCGTCCCGACGACGACACCGTCGACCAGCACATCGATGCCCGAGACCGTGACGGCGCCGTTGCCGACCCCGCCGGCCAGGATGGTGAAACTGTGCTGGGCGATATCGTCGGGCGCGGCGAAGCCCACCCCCTCATCCCCCGCTTCGTCGATCCGGATCACCAGCCGGCCACCGTCGAAATCGCCGGTCAGCGTGGGCACCGCGATGGTCTTGTCGGCGTCGATGCGCACAAAACCCGCGTTCACCTCGGCCTCTGCGAAGGTCACCGCCTCCGGCACGCCCTGCAGCCGGTCGTCGGGCTGAAGGAACGCGTTGGGATCGCCATAGACCGTCTGGAAAACGCCGGTGGACGACCCGTCGCCAGAGGTGCCAGAGGTAAAGGCGTCATAGGCTACGACAAAACCGCTACCGGTCAGTGCGCTGACGGCGGGCGCCGTCTGGCTGGACGATGTTGCGTCGTTGACCCGGAACTCTCCGTCGATCCGCTGTCCACTGGCCGTAAAGCGCTGGCCGGCAACATCGATCCCAGACCCGCCGGGGGCGTCCTGCGTCTCATAGGTGACAAGCACGCTGCCATCTGCCAGCACGGCGATGTCGGGATCATCTTGCGTGCTGGACCGGTTTTCGTTGACGGTGAATTCGTCCGTCAGCGGGGCGCCGGATGTGTCGAAGAACCGGATCTGGACGCCCGTCCCGCTGCCGTCCTGGCCGCTGGCATCCGACCAGACGACGGCGAAACCCGTTGTCGTCGTGACGACCTTCGGCGTGGATTGACTGCCCGTTGTGACCTGGTTGATCTGAAACTCATTCTCCGGGACCGTTCCGTCAGGCTCTACGATCCGCGCGAAAACACCGTTGCTGTTGCCATCGCCCGCGGTGCCGGAGGTGGCGGACGTCCAAACCACCAGGCTTTGACCGGTGCTTAGAACGGTGACGTCGGCATCGCTTTGGGTGCTGGAGGTTTCTTGGTTAACGATGACCTCGCCGCCCGAGGGCACGCCGGCCGCATCGAAGCGCTGATAGGCGACGCCATCGCCGTTGCCATCGCCGGTGTCGGTGGTCCAGACCACCACGTAGCCGTTGGGATCGCCGGTGACGGGATCGTACAGCG
>CALCPC010000031.1 GCA_937900975.1 uncultured Paracoccaceae bacterium | reverse complement strand
CTCTCTTTTCCGATGCCCGGTTACACGCTTGCCGTCGATCTGCCCAACCGGCCCGGCGTGTCCGACCTGATCGAAGAGCTTTGCCGCATGACGGCCGCGGCCGGCGGGCGCGTCTATCTTGCAAAAGACACGCTCTGCCCGCCCGACCTGATCGGCGACATGTACCCTGAGGCCGCGGCCTTCGCGGCACTGCTGCGAAAGGTCGATCCCCAAGGTGTGTTTGAGACCGACCTCGCGCGCCGGCTTGGCCTACGGCAGCTTTGATGGACGGGCATTGGATCGTTCTTGGGGCCAGTTCCGCGATGGCGCGGGCCTTTGCACGGCGTTTGGCCGCAGCGGGCTGCCAGATCACGCTGACGGGACGCGACACCGCAGATCTGGCGCGCACGGCCGCTGACCTGACGCTGCGCGGTGCGGTGGATGTCGCTGTCCTGCCGCTCGACCTGCGGGCGGCGCCTGCGGCCTTGGAGCCTTTGCTGGCCCATGCGGCTGCGGGCGCCGGGCCGGTCTCGGTCGCGGTGTTTGCAGGCTCCATGCCCCCGCAGGCGGCGGTGGAGCGCGACCCCGGACTGCTGAGCGGCCTTGTCGCAGACAATTTCACAGGCGCCGCCGCGCTGCTTTTGGCGGTTGCGCCGACGATCACCGCGCGCGGCGGCACTGTTGTCGGGGTAAGTTCTGTCGCGGGCGACCGCGGGCGGGTCGGCAACTACGCCTATGGCGCCGCAAAAGCCGGATTTCAGACCTTTTTATCGGGGTACCGCAACCGGATGGCGCGCGCCGGGGTGCATGTGATGACGGTCAAACCCGGCTTTGTCGACACCGCTATGACCTGGGGCCTCCCCGGCCTGTTCTTGGTGGCAAGCCCCGAAGATGTCGCCCGCGACATCGAAACCGGCCTCAAACGCCGCCGCAACGTGCTTTACACCCCCTGGTTCTGGCTTTTGATCATGACGATTATCCGCCTGGTGCCCGAGCGCGTGTTCAAGCGCCTCTCGATCTAGCACCGATAAAGCAGGGCAGCGCCGCGCGGCCGAGCGCGATGGCGCCTCGGTCAGTCCGACGCCAGGCGCAGCGTGTCGAAAAGGCAGCCATCGGTCGCGCGCAGCGGCGGAACTGTGCAAAACGTGCGCGCAACCGACCACGCCGCCACGACTTTCGGCACATAGGCGCGGGTTTCGGGGTAATTCGGCACACCGCTGGAGCGCGCGACGGAACCCACCCCCGCGTTATACCCCGCCAGCGCCAAAAGCGCCTCGCCGCGAAATTCATCCAACAGGAACGCAAGATAGGCGACGCCGCCGCGCAAGCTTTGGTTAGGGTCGTCGCGGGCAGGCACGCCGAACCGCTTGGCGGTGGCCGGCATAAGCTGCATCAAACCCTTGGCGCCCGCCGGGCTGACAGCATCGGCGCGCCCCGCACTTTCCACCGCGACCACAGCCGCGACGAGCGCGGGCGAAACCTCTGTCCCCGCGGTCGCCGCCAGGATGTTGGTTCCATAGGTGTCGATGATGCGTGAGATTTGCGCAGCCGATGGCGTAAGCCGCGCGGCTTGTTCCGCCTCTGCCTGCAACACCCGCAGCGCCCGCGGCAACTTTCCATATCCGGCGTCGGCCAGACGCGGCGAAACCCGGCCCCAAAACCAACCGGGGTCGGCCTTGTCTGGCACCGCCACCACGGTTTTGACCTCCGGGTCGGCGGGGTCGAGTTCTATAACCTTGTCCAGAACCCGCGGCGGGGCGGCGGGCGGGGCGAGTTGGATCGTGATGCGCTTTGTTGTCCCCGGCGCTGGCGGGGCGACGCGGCGGAAGGTGAAATCGGTCTCGCCAATCGCCGGCGGCGCCGGCATCCACAGCCCAACCAACGCCAAAGCCATAGCGGCGCGAAGGTTTATCATCCTGTATTCCTGCTCGGGTTTGTTTGGCGTTTCTTTACCGTCCGAGGCGCAGTATCGAAATTCCATCATGAATTATTCGGAAAATAAAATCCGAAAGGGTGAATTCAGACACATATGCCTCGGACATTCACCCACCCTTAACGAAGCCAGCCTAAAAGATTGCAATAAAGCCGTTTTAAAACAACGGCATGATAAGGGTGAGGGGGTTTTTTGTACAGGGCTAGCTTACGGTCCAATTTCTGCCCGAATCTGCGGGTGTATTGCGCACGTTCGCTTACGTGTGATGCGTGCCTAGACGGGACTTGGGGCTTGGTGGTGCCGCGTCCTGTTGAGAATTCGAAACCTTGTGTGCTTCCTTGGAGGGAACCCAATGAAACTGTTCAAATTGAAAAATACAGCTGTTGAAGATGAAGACGGCGCTGTCACCGTCGACTGGGTTGTGCTGACCGCGGCCATCGTTGGCATCTCGGTTGTTCTGCTCTCCTTCATTCGTGAAGGGATCAACGACGCTGCTTCGGCCATCTACGAAGAATTGACCACGGCCATCGACAGCTAAGCTTGTGGGCCGGTCGATTGGGTTTTTCCCGCGAACGGTCGGCCTTTGAAGCGTCTTTTGACGGCGCACTGAATTTGGGCGGCCCAGCGGTCGCCCTTTTCGATTTCCGGGGCGTGTCGCAGCAACGCCACCCTTTGACAAAGGGCTGGCCACACCGTGATCGCAGCGCACCCCAATTTAGTGGCACGGGCCGCGTATCAGGCTATGCTTGCAGCGAAGCATCGGTTCGGGCAGTCCCCGGCGTGCTTGGTCAACGGAAGGATTAGGAAACTATGCGCATCGTTTTCGCTTTGGTGTTTCTGGTCGGCATGGGCGTCGCGGGCTTCGCCACCATGATGGCGATGCAACAATTCCAGTCTGTCCAGGCACAACAT
>CALCPC010000030.1 GCA_937900975.1 uncultured Paracoccaceae bacterium | reverse complement strand
CCCCCCCCCCCCCCCCCCCCGCCCCCCCCCCCCCCCCCCCCCCCCCCCCCCCCCGCCGGGCGGCCCGCGCCCATCACCGCCTCGATGATCTTGCGGTAGCCCGTGCAACGGCACAGCACGCCGGCCAGCGCGTCGCACACCGCGTCCTCGGACGGCGCCGGGTCCGCGCGCAACAGGGCTGTCGCGGACACCATCATTCCCGGCGTACAGATCCCGCATTGCGCGGCGCCATGCGCCTCAAACTGCGCGGCCAGCGCTTGGGTGACGGTGTCCTGGCGGTAAAGCCCGGCCAGCGTTTCGACCTGCCGACCGGCGGCCTGATGCGCCGGCATAAGGCAGGCGCAAACCGGTGCGCCGTCAACCAGCACAGTGCACGCACCGCAATCGCCGGCATTGCAGCCGATCTTGACGTCGCGGCGTCCCAAGTCTTCGCGCAGCACCTCCGACAACCGGGCGCCGGGCGCAGGAAAGGCCTCAACCGAGGTGCCATCCAAATGGAAGACGGCACTTGGAAAGGGCGCTTGGCGGTTCATGCGCTTGCCGCGCGGCGCAGCGCGCGTCGGCACTGCTCGGCCACCGCATCGCGGCGATACGCGGCCGAGCCGCGCACATCGTCGATCGGCGCCAGCGGCGCAAGATGCGCGGGGTCAATGGCGAAATCCTGCGCGTTGCGGCCGACCAGCGCGGCTTCCAGCGCTGGCAGCCGGCATGCAACGGGGGAGGCCGCGCCGACCGCCACCCGCGCGTCGCGGACCCGGCCCGCGTCGTCAAGCGCGACCGCCGCCGCCACCATGGTGATCGAGATCACCAGATAGCGCCGGCTGCCCAGCTTCTCAAAAGCCGAGACCAGGCCTGCCGAGGGCGGCGGGATCAAAATGGCTGTCAGAAGCTCTCCGGGCTGCAAGGCTGTCTGACGCGGGCCGGTCAGAAAGGCGCTTAAGGGCAACTGCCGGGTGCCGCCCGCGGCGCTCGACACCTCCACGGCGGCATCAAGGATCAAAAGCGGCGGCACCCCGTCGGCGGCGGGCGATGCGGTGCACAGATTGCCGCCAAGCGTGCCGGCATTTTGGATCTGAACACTGCCCACGGCCCGCGCTGCGGTTTTCAGCGCGTCGAACGCGGGCGGCAGATCGGCCCGGGCCAGCGTGCTCCACCGCACTGCGGCGCCGATGCGCACGCCATTGGGGCCCGTGTCGATGTCCGACAGCCCGGCGATCCCGGTCACATCCAACATGGTTTGCGGCACCGGACCCGCCCCCGCCGCGGGATAGACATCCGTCCCACCGGCAATCACGGTGCCACTGGCCCCCGCCATCAGGTCAAGCGCGGCATCAAGATCGGTGGGAGCGTGATACACCCGGGCCTCTTTGGCTTAGATCGTTGGTATACAAATGGTAGGGGCGCTCTTTTTGCCTTGTCAATGCTCTTGACCGCCGGATGTCCCCCTTTCCACCCACCCGGCGCAGGATGCCGCGGCGCTGACCAAAGTCGCAGACCCGGGGCGGGGCGATCCGTCGGGCACGCCCCCGCCGGTGGCACGCGCGCCCTTTGGCAGGGCCAGATCCCGGGGGGCTGCAATCGGCCCGAAGACGCCGACACGGGCGCCGCTTTGAAGAACGCCGCCAGCGCCATCGAAACCCATGCTGCCCAAGTCTTGTGCGTCTCCTGGGGCAAGTGCTTTTGCCGGTTCCCGCATCCGATCTTGCCGTGATAGGCTCCGCCCCGAAGGCCCGCGACCGGGCCTCAAAGACGGGAGGACAGGATGAAACATCTGACAACAGCACTGGTTGCGGCGGCCGTCGCCACAGTTGGGGTTCAAGCAAAGGCGGAGGGGGCAAGCTATGTGCTTGCCACTGCGTCGACGGGGGGCACGTATTATCCGGTGGGCGTCGCGCTGGCCACGCTGGTCAAGGTTAAGCTGGAGCCGAAGCAAAAGATCGGCATGTCGGCGATCAGTTCCGCCGGCTCGGGCGAGAACGTGCGCCTGATCCGCGAGGGCGAAGCGCAGTTCGGCATTATGCAGGGGCTTTTCGGTTATTACGCCGCCACCGGCACCGGCCCCTTGGCGGAGGTCGGCCCGCAGGAGAACCTGCGCTCGGTCACCATGCTGTGGCAAAATGTTGAGCATTTCATCGTCGCCAATGACGCGGCTGAAACCGGCACCATGGCCGACATCGTCGCCCTGAAGGGAGAGGCGATGGCGATGGGCCGCCAAAACTCTGGCACCATCGGCTCCAACGCGACGATCCTCGGCGGCTTTGGCGTCGACATCGCCTCTGATTACGAGCTGATGTTTGCAGGCTACGGCCCCTCGGCGGAGGCGCTGCAGAACGGTCAGGTGAAGGGCGCGGGGATCCCCGCCGGTGTGCCCGTCGGCGCGATCAGCCAATTGATGGCCGCCGCCGCCGACAGTGTCACGCTTCTCAGCTTTACAGAAGAGGAGATGGCGACCGCCGATGGTGGGCGTGGGCTGTGGACGTCTTACACCATCCCGGCCGGCACCTATCCCAACCAGACCGCTGATGTGCAGACCATCGCGCAGCCCAACTTCCTGGCCACTTCTGCCGATCTGCCGGAGGATCACGTCTATCAGATGACCAAGGCGATCTATGAAAACCTGCCGTTCCTGCAGGCGATCCACCCGGCGACTAAGGTGATGGCGGTCGAGAACGCGATTGCCGGTCTGCCGCTGCCGCTGCATCCTGGGGCGCTGAAATACTACCAGGAAGTCGGCCTCGACATCCCAGAGCGGCTGATCGCCAACTGATCCCGTTGCGCGTGCACGCATCCACGATCCCGCTGGCCCCTGTTTGACAGGGGCCGGTCCCGTCCGCCGCGGCCCTTGCGCGGCCGCGCGCCTTGAAAAGTGAGCGTGTGCGCATGGCCAAAGCCGAGACCACCGACACCACCTTAGACACAGCACCGACGCTGCGCAGCATCGAGGGCCCCGCCGGTTGGGCCGTCGACGGGCTTTGCTTCCTGATCGCTGTCGGCCATCTTTACGTGGCGTTCGACCCGGTGTTGTCCGAGCTTCAACGCAACGCCTACCATTTCGCGGGCTTCGCGGCGCTGGCCGCGCTCTACTATCCACTGTTGCTCGGCCGGCGCTGTC
>CALCPC010000029.1 GCA_937900975.1 uncultured Paracoccaceae bacterium | reverse complement strand
CAGCTCCTCATCCAGGAACATATGAGACGACAAACCGGGGCGCAGATGCGGGCTGAACATCAGGCCGATTTGCACGATGCCCTCGACCATGAACCGCATGATCCGGTCGGGCATGCCAAGCTCTGCCCGGATGTTCAGCGTCGGCATGTCCGCCTGCATCCGGTCGATCCATCGAAACCCAAGCCGTGGCCACAGCGAATACTGCGCCCCGATGCTCAGCGATTTGGTATAGCCTTCCGGGACGCCCACCTGCTGGCGCGCCTCTTCCCAGATTTTGATCAGCGACAGGGCATAACGCTCAAACTCTCGCCCCGCCGGCGTCAGCTCTGCCCCGGCTTTGGAGCGGGTGAAAAGCTGTTTGCCAAGGCTTTCCTCCAGCCGATTCACCCGCAGGCTGACCGCCGATTGCGTCACGAAAAGCCGCTCGCTGGCGTTCACGAAGGACCCGCTTGCCGCCACCTCTAGAAACGTGCGGATCAGCGCGATGTCCATGGGATCTATCCGTGAGAAAAACTGCGATGCCCCAGGAGGGTAGAACAAGTTTTCCGCGCATTGAATCGAAAACGCTGTGCCATCCTTGGCAAGAAGCTGATCTTGAACGCGTTTTCTGAAAACCAGCGGTTGGGAATGCGCGACCGCCGCCCCTTTTGGGGCCGATGGGGCGGTCGTGCACAGGCTGCACAGGGCGCGGCGGTCGGGCCGGGCCCGGCCGCTGTCAGAGGGTGATCAAAGCGTCTTCCGGCACTTTCAATTGCTTGGCCTTCTGGCCCTTTTTGATCCTGTCCTCAAGCTGACGCACCGCCGCGATCAGCTTTTCGGTGTTGGCATTCTGATCGGGGCGGGAGATGTCGACGCCGCCGGCCTCGAAATACTTGGCGACGCGCAGGATAAAGTCGCGCTTGGTGCCGCGGGTGCGCAGCGTCTGCAAAAGCGCGTGATAAATCAGCGCCGCGCGGTACGAGCCGAAGCTGGTTGAGCGGTTGCGCAGCACAAGCGCGCCCTTGCCCGTGTCGTGGACGTCGACCACCGGCTCATCAGCCATACCGATGCCCCGCATGTCGTTCACCGGGCGGACCATGCGCGGCACCCCGTCGTTGAAATAGCGCGCCGTCGCGCCTTGCGTGACGTTCTTGATCTGTTGATAGGCCTCCAACCGCTGGATCGCCAGATCGCGCCCGGCCTTGTTCGAGAAATACAGCACGATGCTGTCCGCACGCTCAAAATAACCGGGACCCGAAACCTTGGTGTCGGTGCAGGTTGGGATCGTGAAGATGTTTTGGATAATCCAGTTCATCACTGTCGCGCGGTAAAGCCGGCCGACATTGAGGTAGAGCCTGCAATCCTGCCCGCCCCGCGGCGTGCGCACCCGAAGCGGGCGAAAATGAAAGAACGAACCGCTGAGCATTTCCCAAAACTCAGCGTGCCCCCCTTCTTGCAAGAGATCGTTCAGACGGCCGAGGCTGTCGCCCTCGATCCGCGCGAAACCGCTGTGCTCATAGCAAAACGCGCCGAGACGCGCGCGCAGTTCGGCGCCGAGCCAATCCTCCTTTTGCACCCGGCGGCCGTGACGGTCATGGCTGACGGCGCATTGCACCTCAAAGGGTTGGTCGATGCGGATCAACTCCCGCAGAAAGGCGCTGACGGCGCCTGGCGCATGGTTGGCGGTCCGCATCGAGCGGGTGTAGATCCGGTAGATGTTGCTTTCGCTGACGGTATAGCGGTTTTTACCGGCACCGTTATTGATGCGGCTGCTCCAACATAGGTCGAGCGTCTGGCGAAGACGGTTCGACATGTTGGGCGGCACGACGTCGATCTTAATGTTCTCATTAACGCGTTTTTTTCCAAACAAGCTCATGACCTCTCCTTTGCGTATCAGGACGCCGCCGATGCGGCCGTTCTGAAGCTTGGTCGGGGACAGGGCGGGCGCGGTTCAAAAGAATTTGGGGGCTTGGCCAGGGTGGCGAGCGTGCCCGCGTCAAAGGATCCGCGCGATCCGGTCAGGACCCGCCGGGTGAACCACAGCTATGGCGTGCCGCGTGACCGGCGTCTTGCCATCGACAGGCTTTTGCGGGCGCGGTCTCGACACCCGGGCGCCGCTGGCACCAGCGCGCATCGGCAACCCTGCGGCGCGCCGGGTCGCAGGCCGTCGCGATTGCGGCGTGCCGTCGCCTAAAGCAATTTCCGTTCACATTGGATCAGAAATCGCTGTCTCAAGATCAGCAGGATG
>CALCPC010000028.1 GCA_937900975.1 uncultured Paracoccaceae bacterium | reverse complement strand
GCGCAGCGCCGCATCGATCTTGGCGACAACCTTGCGCTGCCGCTCCCGGGTCCGCAGCTCAAGCGCGCGGTCGGTCTCTTCCGAGGCGCGGTCGGTGATATCGGGAATGTTGCGCGTGTCGGCCTGCATCCCCTCAATCGTGCCCCGGCTTTCTTCTAAAATGGAGCCTTTCCACGCCAAAAGCTTTTGGCGGAAATACTCCAACTGACGCGGATTCATAAACGGCTCGTCTTCGGCGGGCCGATAGTCTTCGCTGAAATTTGTCTCTGCTTTCATCGCCGCACTACCCCTGACCATAGTGTCTCCCTCGGCGGGTGCAGACCCTGAGGGCCCTCCCTTAAACTGCTGCTTCGTCTACAGAGTTTCGGTTTCCTTGTCACGCCAAAGATCTTGTTAACGATGAACGCAGGCGCTTGAACTCGGCGCGAGAGGCGCTAGGCCCTAGGCTGACAGCAGGACGCAGGAAAGGCACGGCAGCGCATGAAATTCACCTCGACGGCGGGCTACATCGCGACGCAAGACCTTACTACGGCTGTGAACGCTGCCATTACGCTTGAGCGACCGCTTTTGGTGAAAGGGGAGCCTGGAACCGGGAAGACGGAGCTTGCGCGACAGATCGCCGCGTCGCTGGATGTGCCGATGCTTGAATGGGCAGTTAAGTCGACAACCAAGGCGCAACAGGGGCTTTATGAGTACGACGCGGTCAGCCGTTTGCGCGACAGCCAACTGGGCGATCCCCGGGTGTCGGATGTCGGCAATTACATCCGCCGCGGTAAATTGTGGGAGGCCTTCGCCGCGCCCCAGCGCGTGGTCCTGCTGATTGATGAGATCGACAAGGCCGATATCGAGTTTCCCAACGACCTTCTCCAGGAACTCGACCGGATGGAGTTCCACGTCTACGAGACCGGCGAAACCGTGCGCGCGGCGGTGCGCCCGATCGTGATCATCACCTCCAACAACGAAAAAGAGCTGCCGGACGCGTTTCTGCGCCGTTGCTTTTTTCATTACATCCGCTTTCCGGATGCCGAAACGCTCGCCCGCATTGTGGATGTGCATTTTCCGGGCATTAAGAAATCCTTGGTCGAGGCCGCGCTGGCTCAGTTTTTTGAGATCCGCGAGGCGCCGGGGCTGAAGAAAAAACCGTCGACCTCCGAAGTGCTGGATTGGTTGAAATTGCTGTTGGCAGAGGACCTTGACGCCTCCGACCTGCGCCGAGACCCGAGGGAGGCTTTGCCGCGGCTGCATGGGGCGCTGTTGAAGAATGAACAGGACGTCCATCTGTTTGAGCGGTTGGCGTTCATGGCAAGGCGCGGCTGACAAGCGACAGGCGGCCGGGATTGCAGCGATCACGTCTCTCTGATGTCGCCTCTTGGCTGCAATGGGTATAGTCTTTCCCAAAGGCTGAGCAGCCCCAAGACCACGAGGCAAACCCGTGACCAAATCGACGACGCCCGCAACGATCCGGCCGATAGCGCCCGGCGACATGGCCGCCTGGCGCCCGCTTTGGCGCGCCTATCTGGCATTCTATAAAACCGAGCGGCCCGAAACCGTGTACGAGACCAGCTTTGCCCGCCTGATCGACCCCGAAATCCGGGACTATGCGGGATTTCTGGCCGAGCGTGGGGGCCAGGCGGTTGGGCTGGTTCATTACATCACGCACCGCCATGGCTGGCGGGTTGAGGATGTCGTTTACCTCCAGGACCTGTATGTCGACCCTTCGGCGCGCGGCACATCCACCGGGCGGGCGCTGATCGAGGCGGTGTACGCCGCCGCCGATGCCGCCGGAACGCCCAGCGTCTATTGGCTGACGCAGATGGGCAACGCGACGGCGCGCAGGCTGTACGACCAGATCGCCGACCAAACGGATTTTATCAAATACCAGCGGGTGGCATCGTGAACCGCGCTCTGCCCGATGGGCTGCGATTGATCCGCTTTCTGCGCGTGGGCTCCATCGCGCGTCTCGCAGCCCAAGCCCGCGCACCGTTCGCACCCTTGCCAAGCGACGCAAAACCCGGTCTTGCGACATGGCACCGCTCGGTCTTTGACCGCACCATGCGGGGGGCGGTTGCGCGCCTTTTCGCGTCGCATGCGCCCCTGCGGCAGCGCTGGTGGGGTGTGCTTGCGCGCCAGCTTGCGTCCGCTAAGCGGGCGCGCCGCAGCGCCCAACCCTGGCCGGCCGCGTGTTGCGCAGACCCCGGACTTGCGCGCCACCATGCCCCGCCAAACCCGACCGCGCGCGCCGCGGCCCTGCTGCGGCCCGTCCAACGCCGCGGCACCCCGCATAGCCGTGCACCGCAGGTCTTGGGGCCGCTGGCTGGGGCCGCGCGCAAAGGCCGGCTGCTGCGGCGCCTGCTACCGCTTGGCCTGGTGGCCCTTCTCGCGGCTTGCGCGGTGGAGGGTCCGGCGCCCTCGGTCGCCCGCGCACCGGTCACTGTGGATATCTTGGAGGAGGTCCGCTTTCCCCGGCAAAGCCGCCCGCGCGGCGTGACCCGTTCCAACGTGACGCTTGCGCAGGACTTTCTGGACCTGACCTTTGCACTGGAAAGCGGCCAGCAATTGCCGGGGCTTTTGCGCTATGAGGGGCCGGTGCGGGTTGTGTTGCAAGGGGCGTCGCTGGCCCCCTATCGCGGGGACTTAGAGCGGCTTTTGGGCCGGCTCCGCTCAGAGGCCGGCGTCGACATTCGCTCCACCGACACGCCGATTGGCGCGCAACTGTTTGTTGAGGGCGTTTCGATGCGCGAGATCCAGCGCGTCTATCCCGGTGCCGCCTGCTTTATCGTGCCTGGCGTCACCTCCTGGGCGGAGTTTCAGCGCAAAGCCGGGCGCAACCGTCTGCGATGGTCCGACCAGACGACGCTGGGCATCACCGGGATTTTCATCCCCGTCGACAGCACCCCGCAGGATGTGCGCGATTGCCTGCATGAGGAGCTCGGCCAAGCGCTTGGCCCCGCCAACGATGTCTACCGCCTTGCGGACACGGTGTTTAACGACGATAACTTTCACTCAATCCTGACACCGTTCGATATGCTGATGCTGCGCACGCTTTACTCGCCCGAACTGCGCTCAGGCATGCCAAAACAGGTCGTTGCGGGGCGGCTTCCCGATATTCTGGACCGGATCAATCCCGGTGGGCGCGGCGTCGGCGCGCCGCGGCGTGCGCCGGAAAGCCGGGTTTGGAAACGCGCGATCGAGGCTGCGAGGACACGGCGGAATGCCGTTTCCGCCCGGTTGCGCGCGGTCGACGATGCGGTTGCCATCGCCAACGCGA
>CALCPC010000027.1 GCA_937900975.1 uncultured Paracoccaceae bacterium | reverse complement strand
GTTGATGTTTTGTGGGCGTGCTTTGTGGGCTGGCTATGAGGCGGGTGCAATGAGTCCTGTGCTATGAGCGTGCTGGACGTCCGGAGTTTGACGGTCCGCTTGCCCAAAGGGGCGGACCGCGCGCATGCGGTTGAGGACATCACCATCGCCGTCGATCCCGGTGAGATCGTCTGCGTCGTCGGTGAAAGCGGGTCGGGAAAATCGGTGACGGCCTTCTCTGTCATGGGTCTGGCCGACGCCCGAGCGCTGACGCCCGTGGCGGGCGAGATCTTGTTGGAGGGCGAGGATCTTCTGACCGCCAGCCGCGCCCGGCTGCGCACGCTGCGCGGTGAAAAGATCGCGATGATCTTCCAAGAGCCGATGACAGCGCTGAACCCGGTCGCGCGGGTTGGCGACCAGATCGCCGAGGTTTTGGAGATCCACACAGACCTGGGCCGCGGCGCCCGGAAGGCACGCGTTCTGGCAGCCATGCGCGATGTCCATTTGCCCGAACCCGAGACGATGTACGCGGCTTATCCGCATCAGCTTTCGGGCGGTCAACGCCAACGGATCATGATCGCGATGGCGTTGGTGTTGGAGCCTGTCTTGCTGATCGCGGATGAGCCGACGGCAGCGGTCGAAGTAACCCCGCAGGCGCAGATCTTGGGGTTGATCAAGGAGATCCAGGCGCGCAAGGGGATGGGCGTTCTTTTTATCACGCATGATTTCGGCGTTGTGGCCGACATTGCCGACCGGGTGGTCGTGATGCAGACCGGGCGCATTGTCGAACAGGGGCCGGTGGCGGACATCCTGAGCGCGCCGACGCATGCCTATACCAAGATGCTGATCGGCGCCGTGCCCTCTATGACGCCCCCCGCGCGGCCGGCGGCGGACGGCGCCGGCGCCCTCGCCGCACGCGATTTGGTCAAGGAGTATGGCCACCGCGGCGCCTTTGGCGGCGGGCGGGGTGTGCGGGCCGCCGAAGATGTGACTTTCGACATCCGCCGGGGTGAGACGCTGGGCATCGTCGGTGAAAGCGGGTCGGGCAAATCAACGGTGGCGCGCTGCACGATGCGGCTGATCGACCCGACCTCTGGCCAGGTGCTGATCGCGGGCGAGGACATCGCGACGCTGCGCGAAGCCGCGATGCGGCCCCACCGCAAAGACATCCAAATCGTTTTCCAGGACCCCTACCGCTCTCTCAACCCGCGCCGGACGGTGGGGCAGTCGATTGTCGAGGGGCCGATGAATTTCGGCACATCGGAAGCAGAGGCCCAGGCGCGGGCCGAGGATCTGATGCGGGTCGTGGGCCTGCAGCCCGAGGCGCTGTCGCGGTTTCCGCATCAGTTTTCCGGCGGGCAGCGGCAGCGGATCTGCATTGCCCGCGCCCTGGCGATGGAGCCTATGATCCTGATCGCCGATGAGGCTGTCTCGGCGCTGGACGTTTCGGTTCAGGCGCAGGTGCTGGATCTTCTCGACGATGTGCGGCAGCGCTTCGACCTTGCGATGCTGTTTATCACCCACGACTTAC
>CALCPC010000026.1 GCA_937900975.1 uncultured Paracoccaceae bacterium | reverse complement strand
GGCGAGGGTCGAGGAAACCTGCGCAAAAAGCCCGTTCAACGTTTCGACAACCCCTGCGACCTCGACCGGAACCGGGCGGCGGATCGGCGAAAGCTCATCGCTGGAACGCCGCCGGATCGCCGCCTCCAAATCCAGCAGCGGACGCAAGCCAAGGCGAACGCCAAACCAAACGATCAGCAAAAGCGCCGCCAGCACCGCCGACAAAGCCGCCAGATTGCGCCGCAAAAGATCCTGCACAAACCCGTCGCGCACCGCGCGGTCCTGCCAGACGGTGGTTGTGAAGATCCCCGCAAACCCCTCGATCTGCGTCTGGGTCTGCAGCCGCACGCCGCTGACCGGACGGCCAAGATACCGCGCCTCGAAGGTTAGGGGCTGCGGCAGGGGGGCGGTCTGGCGCGGAATGCCGACGGGGGGCGTCGCATAGCCTGCGACAATCACCCCGTCGGGGGCGTAGACATGATAGAACACCGGGCCGCCCGAGGAATCCGACAGAAGGTCCAAGGTCTCGCGCGACAGCGCGGCGCCTTCGGACACCGCGACATCGTTGGCCACGGCAAGCGCCACGGTCAGAAGCGCGCGCTCGAACACCCCTTGCGCGGTTTGGCGGGCAGTTTGCAGTTGCCAGTACCCCACCGCCACCGCCACACCGATCAGCGGCACCAGGATAATGACGGTCAGCCGCAGACGCAGCGATAAAGCGGAGCTCATCGCGACCGCTCGATCAATGTATAGCCGATGCCCCGCTGCACCCGGATCTGCACCGCATGCCCCGCCAAACGCTTGCGCAGGCGCGAGACATAGACCTCGACCACCCGCTCATCCGTCGCGCTGCCCACCCCATAGGCGCGGTCCAGCAACTGCTCTTTCGAGACGGGCATCCCGCCGGCCTCGGCGAGTGCGATCAGCATGCTCAACTCACGCCGCGGGATGTCGAGCGGGCCGTCAGGGCCCACCACACGCGGCGGCGACAGCTCGATTGTCAGCGTGCCAAGCGTCAGGCTGCGCCGCGGCTCTCGCAGGCGCCGCCGCGCGAGGGCCCGGATCCGGGCGACCAGTTCGTCCATCTCGAAGGGTTTGACAAGATAGTCGTCGGCGCCGCTGTCCAGGCCGCGCACCCGGTCGGCGGTCTCGGCCCGGGCCGTCAGCAAAATGACGGGGCGCGGATCACCCCGCGCGCGCAGATCGGCCAAAAGCTCTAGCCCCGACCGCCCTGGCAGGTTGATGTCGAGCACGATGATGTCAGCGCTTTCCTGGCGCAGAAAATCATCGGCGCTGGAGCCGTCGGCGATCAGATCCACGCCAAACCCCTCATCGCGAAGGCGGTAAGCGATGCCTTTCTGCAGGCTAAGATTGTCCTCGACGACGACCACGCGCATGGGCAAAGTATTTTCGGGTATGAAGGTTTGGTGCAAGCTTCATGCGTCACCATTCGCAATGAGCTGGGGAATCACCCGGCCGAATTTAGACAGGCATGACCGTGCCTGCAGAGGGAGGATACTATGACCATCGCACAAACCACCCGTCGGGTGGCCGTGGGCCTTATGGCTGCGGCCCTTGGCACCAGCAGTCTTGCGGGCGGCCACGGGCTGGATCTGTCCGGCAAGACTGTCGAGTGGATCATTCCGTTTTCGGAAACCGGCGGTTCGGCCAAATGGGCCAACTTTTACGCCCCGCTTTTGAGCGAGGCACTGCCGGGCGAGCCGACTGTCGTTGTCAAGTTCATGCCGGGTGCAGGCTCCACCAAAGGTGCCAACTGGTTCCAAAACCAGGCCTATGAGGACAGCGAAGGGACGGTGATCTTCGGCTCTTCGGGGTCGACGCAATTCCCCTATCTGCTCAGCGACCCGCGTGTGCGCTACGAATACAACGATTGGGAGGTCGTGCTTGCCTCCGGCACCGGCGGTGTGGCCTATCTGCCGCCCGATTTGGCCGCGATGATGGACGGCATGGATGCCTCGGCGCTGCGCGACACGGACTTCATCTATGGCAGCCAGGGTGCTACCCGGCTTGACCTTGTGCCGCTTCTCGCCTGGGAGATGTTGGGACTGCAGGTTGAGCCTGTGTTCGGCATCAAGGGCCGCGGCGATGGCCGGCTGATGTTTGAGCGGGGCGAGGACAACATCGATTACCAGAACTAGTCGTCTTTCATGTCGGGCGTGACGACATTGGTTGAGGAGGGCTCAGCCGTGGACATGCTGTCGTGGGGCGCGCTCGATGACGCCGGCAACATCGTTCGCGACCCGACCTTCCCCGATATGCCGACCTTTAAGGAGGTTTGCGACGCGACCCCGGGTTGCGAAACCTCTGGCGATCAGTGGGAGGCGTGGAAAGCCTTCTTTATCGCGGGCTTCCCGGCCCAGAAAATGGTCTTCCTTCCCGCCGGCGCGCCGGAAGAGGCGATCGCGACCTATGGCGCGGCGTTTGAGGCGATCAAGGCGCGGCCCGACTTCGCCGAGATCTCGTCGGGCCGTCTTGGCGTCTATCCGCAGATGACGGGTGCTGCCGCGACCGGTGCGTTGTCGTCGGCCACCAATGTGCCGCAGGCAGCGAAGGACTTTGTCACCGGCTGGCTTGCCGACCGTTACGGCGGCACGCTGAAGTAACGTCAAAAGCCCGGCGGCCGTTCTGGCCGCCGGACCCTTCCCCTTTTTCGGAAAGCCGCGCTCATGGATTTTGTGTCGGTGGCCCTGCCCGCCCTTGGCGATGCGGCGGGCCTGATTTTGCAGCCTCTTGTCATCGGCTACCTCGTGCTCGGCGTGGTGATGGGCCTCTGCGTGGGGGTGTTCCCGGGCCGCGGCGGGATTGCGGGCCTGTCGCTGGTGTGGCCTTTCATGTTCGGCATGGACCCCGTGCTTGGCCTTGCGCTGATGATCGGGATGGTGGCTGTCGTCCCCACCTCCGACTCGTTTGCCAGCGTGCTG
>CALCPC010000025.1 GCA_937900975.1 uncultured Paracoccaceae bacterium | reverse complement strand
TCGCCGCAACGCCGCTTTCCGCGGCCTTCACAAAGGCGATCCCCTCGGCCGTGGTGACATGTTCCAACACCAGGCGAAGACCCGGCAGCCGCTGGCGGAGCGGGGTCAGGACGCGGTCGATAAACACAGCCTCGCGGTCGAAAATGTCGATCTCGGGGTCTGTGACCTCACCGTGCAGGCAAAGCGGGATCCCCGCGTCGGCCATAGCCTCCAACACCGGGAGTACCGTGTCGAGGTCGCGCACCCCGGATGCGGAGTTTGTTGTGGCCCCTGCAGGGTACAGCTTAACCGCGTGGATCGCGCCCGATGCGGCGGCCTGCACAACATCGGCGGGGTCCGTGCCCTCGGTTAAGTAGAGCGTCATCAGCGGCTGAAAGGCGCTGTCAGACGGCAGCGCCGCCAGGATCCGCTGTCGATAGGCGCGGGCTTCGGCGCCCGTGACCACCGGCGGGACAAGATTTGGCATGATGAGCGCGCGCCCGAAATGCGCCGCCGAGGCGCGGGCGACGGCGGCAAGCATGTCCCCGTCGCGCAGGTGTAGGTGCATGTCGTCTGGGCGGGGGATCTCAATCCGGTCGGTCATCGTCGCGGAGGCTAGAGCAATCTTTGGACAAGTTGAACGACAAAAGGCGGACAGAAAGTCGGGCGGCGCCGCCTTTGACCCAAGGGCACCGAACCCGCTGCAGCCCCTGGCCGGGGAACTGCAATCCCCGGCTTCACCCCTGCCCAACACCGCGCGCCACGGGCGACCAGTGTGGCGATCAGCACTGCGCCTGCGGCCCCACGGGGCCACACTGGCCGCCGTGTCGGACCGGGCGCGGTCGCGCTTGCCGTGTTCTGGCGGGTGCTCCCCCCCCCCACCGTCGGCCCTGCCCTCCGACACGCCCGCGGGCGGGCTTATGCGCCGGCGGAACCACAGCCGCCGCGCGCAGTTTTGTCACCGCAAGCGCTCAGCATCCCGTCTGCTTTCCAGCGAACGTGACAAAGAACCGCAGGTTTTGCCAGAAACCAAAGCCTACCTCCTGATCTATGATCAAATCGTTGCTGGTTTGGTGCGGCATTACTGGACATCTGAAAGTTAACGGTCTTGCCGGGCGCATATTTGGATTTGTGTTTTTAGGTGCCAAAAGGAGTACGCCACATGGGCACGCGGGGATACCGGGAGCAAGCTGGCCGAACCAGCTATGAGCTGCGCGACCTCGGGCTCTTGAGCGCACCAAACGAGGCCGCGTTTCACGACCTTGTGGCGGTTGCCCGGGACCTTCTGGTCGCCGACATGGCGTTGATCACGATCATCGACGACGCGCGGGAGCGGCAGTTCGTGAAAGCGCATGTCGGTTTGGCCCTGGAACCCGATGCGCCGTTGGAATGGCCGCTTGCACATTCCATTTGCCGGGACGTCCGCGACCGCAAGGCGGAATTGCGCATCCCGGATCTGCGCCGAGATGCAAAACACCGGGACAAGCCGATTATCGGCGATCAAGGGGGCACGTCCTATGCCGGGACGGCAATCTTGGGCCCTGATGAGGAGGCCGTCGGTGTGCTGTGCTGTCTTAGCCGCACGCCGCGGATTTGGAGCCGGGGTGAAATGGACACGCTCAAACGCCTCGGTCGTATGGCCAGCACGTTGGTTATGCTGCGGGCGTGCGAAGCGACGCTGAAGCTTGTGGCGTTGGAGCGGGCGGAAAGCCGGCGCTGACGCTGTCCAGCGAAGATCTGTTGCCTTGCCGTTGCAAGCCGGTCAAACTGATCCCGGAATGGTGAAATTCGGGCTGCGCAGACACCGTATTTCGGAGCGGGCGCCGCCACCTTAAGCGATGCAACCAGGGGAGACGTTGGCGATGGCCCCGACCGAGGATGGCGATCCCCCCGCGAAAGGCCCGACCCGTGCGTCCGAAGCGTCTGATCGCGCAGCGTCTGAGCGCTTGCGTCTTCTGGCGGGCGAGATTTTCGGGGAGGGGGAAAGCGCGGACACCGCACCCATCGACGACGCCGAAACCCAAGGCACCAGCCGTGTGGATCAGCCCAAAACCCTTGTTCAGCCGCAGCCATGGACAGACGACCCAGCGCCCGAAGCCGCGGATGCGGATGCGGATGCGGGCGCGCCTGACCCCGGGAAGAGGCCCCTACCGGGCGCCGAAGCTGCGCCGACCGTCATCGTCCCCTCCGCCGCCGGGCGGTTCGACCGGGGCGACGCCGCCGCCGCGCCACGTCCGCAAACCGTGTTCGGCCAAGCGCTTGCGGACAGAAAGCCCGCAGCCAAACCCGATGCGGCGCCCGAGGACGCGGGCCGGGCACCGCTGCCGCCAAGAACCGTGTTCCGACCCGAAACGCCGGTTTTTGCGCCGCCCGCCATCGGTGAGGACCCGCGCGCGGCGCATGCCGACACCGACGCCGGTGAGGCCGACGAGGATGACACGTTCTGGTCCGACCTCCTCGACGACCCCCCGTCTCAGGATTGGGCCTGGCCCGGAGAAGAGGATCCGGACGCGGAGGGGGAGGCTTTTATTTGGGATGCCGACGGTCTGCGCCGCGACGACGCGCAAACGCCGCCGGCCGCGTTGGACGAAGCGTTGTTTGAGCCGTTCGAAATGCTTGACGATACGGTCGCCGATCCAGCGGCGCCACTGGATAGAAGCGGCGCCGAGTATGGCACCGATGCTCCCTGGCCGACGGCCGCCCCCGTCCCGGAGCCACCATCGGATCCCCCCCGTGCAAGCACAGCCTCAGCCAACGCCCCCTCGCCGCCGCGGGCGGCAGAGCGCGACGCCACACTTGCCGCCCCCCCCCTCGACGGCCCGCAATCCCCTCCCTGGACGCCGGAGCCTAAGTGGGCCGATCTCTCACCGGATGGCGCGGCGCGGCCCCCGTTGCATCCGGGGCAGAGGGGGCCGGGGGACCAGGAACCCCAAAAACGCCCAAGCGACGAGGCGGACGGCACGCCGTCCGCTCAGTGGACGCCGGAACGCGCTCCCCCGAGAGACGATCCCTTGGCGCAGAGCGCGAGCAGCCCTCTCTCGCACCCGTGGCAGGGGACGCAGGCGGACCAAAAAGCACCGAAACGCCATGGCGAAGAGGCGGGGGGCACACCGTCCACTCACTGGACGCCGGAGCCGGACCTCGCGACTGGCGATCCGCTGACAGAAGGCGCGGCATCCCCCTATTGGACGCCGGAGCCGGAAGCACCGACAGACGACCCGATGGCGGAAGACGCCGGCAGCCCTCCCTTGCGTCCCTGGCCAGGGAACCAAGAACTACAAAAACCCTCTCGCGATGGGGCGGACGGCACGCCGCCCCCTCAATGGCCGCCGGAGCGCGCTCCCCAGACAGCCGATCCTTCGGCGAGAGGCACGGAAAACCCTCCTTCGCATCCAGTGCAAATGAATCCGGGGGACCCAAAACCACAAAAACCCCCCCACAACCAAAAGATTTATAAAAGAAAAAAAAATAGAAAAAAGAAGAGCGGAGGGGGAGGGAAAGAGGGTGAAAGAGATGGTGGAGGAGGGAAATAAAAAAAAAAGAGGGGGGGGGGGGGGGG
>CALCPC010000024.1 GCA_937900975.1 uncultured Paracoccaceae bacterium | reverse complement strand
ATGAAGAGGGGGATACACAAGATCGCGACCGGCGTCCCCAGCCCTGTCGAAGCGCCGACATAGGCAGAGCTGTTCGCCTCTGGCAGCGCGCCCCGGATCGTCGGCGGCCCCGAAATGTCGGAACTCGACGACGCCATAACAGCCAGCAAGATCACCCCACCTTCAGATAACCCGGTGACGGTGTGCAAAAGAGCGCCGACACCAAAGCCGATCAGCCCATGGAAAATCGGCGCTGTGATGCCGTAAAGAACGTAGGCCCCGGCGACCTTGCGCAACTCTGCGATCCGGCTCCAAGCCTCCATCCCCATAATCAGCATCAGGATGGACAAGAGACCGCGAAAAAGCGGCTCATAAAAGCTTTCGAAAACGGTGTCGGGCCGGGCCAGGAGGCCCAGCATCAACCCCGCCAAAAGGGCCGAGATTGCGGGGCTGCGAAACGTGTCGACCAAAATACGCTGAACCAGCGCCCGTTCCCCCCCCAGCGGGGCGGGGGGCGTTTCGGCAAGCGTGCCGTCGGCGCCCATGCGCACCCGGGCTGCGGTGCTGACCTTTGCCAACACAATGGCCGTGACCAGGGCGGTGATATCCATGAAGGGATAAAGCGCGCCGATAAAGCCCTCATACGCGATCCCAGCGTCGTCAAGCATCGCCATGCCTGCCGCCAAGGTCGAGGCAGAGCCGGCCCCGAACAGCCCCGCCGTCGCGTAAGCGTCGACATCCGCCACGCCCCGCCATTGCGCCAGGACGCGCGCGCTGATCAAGACGATGACAACGCCGATCAACACCGCAGCCAAGGCCGGCAGCAACAGGGCCAGGAGATCGGCCTCGCGCAGCGAAAGGCCAGCGTTCATCCCGACCTTCAGCAAAAGCAGGGCGACGATGAATTTGTAAACCGGGTCCGGGATCTCGAACTTGCTGCCTAAGGCGGCCAGCATCATGCCGGCGATCAGAAAGGCCAGCGTCGGTTTTTGCAGCTGCGCCAGCAGCGTGTCGGCGATGGTGAGTAGGGCGTCCATGGCAGTCTCCTTTGGAGCGCGACATAGCCGGTGGCGCGTTTGAAGAAAAATATATCCTTGCAAACGATCTGTTCTATAAAACAGAATGACCCCACGGCTGAACTACCACCACCTCCGCTATTTTCGGGAGGTCGCGTCCACGGGCCATCTTGGGCAGGCGGCCGCACGGCTGAACGTCTCGCAGTCCTCCCTGTCGGTGCAGATCAAAACGCTTGAGGAAAGCCTTGGCTTTCAGCTTTTCGATCGGGTCTCGCGCAAGTTGGTGCTGACCGAGGCGGGACGGATCACGTTGGACTACGCCGACCAGATCTTTCGCGCGGGGGATGAGCTTTTGGCCACGCTTCAGCACAGCAACGCCACAGCCCCGCCGCTGCGGGGCGGGGCCCTGTCGACCTTGGCGCGGAACTTCCAGCTTCAATTTCTGCGGCCGATCTTGCAATCTGGCAGCCACAGGTTCTGGCTCAAGTCCGGCAACACCGACACGCTTTTGGCCGATTTGGAGGCGCTTGAACTCGACGTCGTTTTGACGACCCAAGTGCCAGCAGAGGGCCGGGCAGGGATCGCAGCAGCGCGCATTGCCGCGCAACCCATCGGTGTTCACGGCCAGCCCGGGCGGCTGCGGCATCAAAGCCTTGCGCAGCTTTTGGCGCGAGAGCCTTTGATCCTGCCCACAGATCCTGTGATCCGGTCGGGGTTTCAAAACCTGTGCGCCCGCCTTGACCTTTCACCGCTGATCGTCGCGCATGTCGACGATATGGCGATGGTCCGGCTTTTGGCGCGGGAGGGTATCGGGCTGGCCATCGCACCGGCTGTCGTTCTGGCCGATGAACTGGCCACCGGGCGCCTTGCGACGGCGCCCTTCGCGCTGGACCTCGCGGAACCCTTTTTTGCGCTGACGATCCGGCGCCGCTTCCCGCACCCTGCGCTGGCCGGACTGCTGGGACAGGGGGCCCATCGGTCAGAGCCCTAGGGGCCTTCCCAACCCGTCGGTGTCGGGCAAACGCTGGCCGAAAGAGGCCAAAAAACGCGCACCTTGCCTTACCGCATTCGCATTGGCCGTTTATCAAGGCCTAAACTCTTTTTTCCTATCCTCCCCCGGGATCCGAACTAGGTGCGCCGCGTGTCTTTTGACTATGTCCATATGTTTCGCGAGCCTGTGGTCCTGGTGCGGGTCAGGCCAGTGGACCGCAGCCTTTCGCTGGTCACAGCCAATGCCGCGTTCCAAGATCTGATTGGCGCGCCGCTGCTCGATCCGTTTTTGGACCGGGTCCGGGGCAGCCTTACCGACGCCGCCGCGCTTTTTTTAGGCGATGGCGTCCAGACCGATCCCTTCGACCTTACGCTTGACAGGCCTGGGGAGGCGCCGCTGCGGGTCACGCTGTCCCCGGTCGTGTCCGCCGAGGCGGCGGGCGACAGTCTTGTCTGCTGCACACTTCGCGCGCATGCGGACCCCGACGCCCTTGCAGACGCGCTTGCCGAGGCGCGTCTTTGGCAGGACCGCTATTTCGCCAGCCTCAACCGCTATGTCTCTGCTTTTCAGGCGTATTCTGAGCCTTTGGCGATGTTCGACAGCGCCCGCCGCGTGCAGGTGTGGAACCAAGCTTTCGCACAGTCCGTCGCCAAGGATCCGACGGCGGTGCGGCAGGGCATGACCGCCGACGAGATCCTGGACCTGCCTGCAGTCGACGGCATCACAGGGCAGGCGCGGCGCTGCCTGGTGCCAAGCGACCGGGATGCCGCCGATTTGTCCGCCGTCGACATTGTCAGCGCGGGCGGCAGCCATTGTCGGCTGGTCCACCGCAAAACGACGCTCGGCGATTTTCTTGTCATCGGCCTCGACGCCACGGCCCTGGTGGCTGAGCGGGAGAATGCGCAGAAGGAGCGGTCCCGCCTGATCGCGGCGATAAACGCCTCTGCCGACCCCGTTGTGATCTATGACGAGGCTTTGCGCCTGATCACCTGGAATGCCGCCTATGCGGAGCTGAACCTTTTTCCCGCCGATGCCGATCTGGAGGGGATGCACCTTCAGGACGTCTTGATGAACGCCGCCGCCAGCGGCCGCTATCCAGAGGCCATCGGACGCGAAGCCGCCTGGGTGGACGAGATCCTTTCGGCGGCGAACCAGCATTTGCCGTGGGAGGATGTCGTGCTTCAGGGCGACCGGCACTTCCGGCTGTCTCGCTCCCGCTCGCGCGATGGGGACTTTGTCGCCATCTTCATGAACACAACCGACTTTGTTCGGCAAAAGCGGGCCGCGCAGGCCGCCAATGACCGCCTGATTGCGGCGCTCAACGCCTATCCGTCGCCCTTTGCCATTTTCGATCCCGACTACCGGCTGGTGGTCTGGAACGTCGCTTATCGCAAATCGATGACCGACGATCCCGATGGGCTCAGCGCGGGCATGCCGGCCGCCGACGTCGTGCACATGGCGCTCGAAGCGGGCAAGCTGGTTTCCCATTCCGCCGCGTCGTCCTATCAGGTTTCCCCCTTCAACGCCCCGCGGGCCGCCGAAATCCCCTCAGAAGACATTGAGCTTGAGGGCGACCAGCATCAGCGGGTCCTGCGCACGCGAGCGGAAAACGGCGACGACATGATGCTGCGCATCGACACGACGGAATTGGTGCGTCAGCGCCGCACGCTGGAGGCGACGCAAAAACGGCTGATCTCGGCCATCAACGCCTATCCCGATCCGTTTGTGATCTACGACAAAGACCTGAAATTGGTGATCTGGAACCCGGCCTTTGCCCGATCGATGAGCAATGAGCCTGAGACGATAAAGGCCGGAACCAGCCTCAAGGACCTCTTCCTCATAGCCGCCCGCGCTGGGAAAATTCAGGAAGCCATCGGGCGAGAGGAAGCCTGGGTCGAGGATTTCTACGCCCCCGACATGTTGACGCCGGGGGTCGTGGACTTTGCGTTCTCGGACGACGTCCACTACCGGATGGTGCGCACGCGCACCGAAGATGGCGAACATGTTGTTGTGCGCATCAACATCTCAGAAATGGTCAACAAACGCCGGGAAGTGGAGCAATACGCCCAGAAATTGGAGGAGGCCAACCGCGCCGTCTTGCACACCGCGCTTCATGATGAGCTGACCGGCCTGGGGAACCGGCGCCTCTTGTCGCAAAGCTTGGACGCGTTCGAGGCGCGCCGCAGCGCCGAGGGCGGTGAGATTGCGGCGCTGCACATCGATTTGGACCGGTTCAAGCAGATCAACGACACGATGGGCCATGCCGCCGGCGACTTTGTCTTGACCGAG
>CALCPC010000023.1 GCA_937900975.1 uncultured Paracoccaceae bacterium | reverse complement strand
CCGCCTTCGGGGCCCGTCCATCCCTTTTCCGACAAGGTTTGCATAACGATCGCCGTGGAGGAGAGCGACAGAACAAGCCCGATGGCCAGCGCCACGGACCAGCCAAACCCCATCAGCATCACGGCCCCCGTTACCGCGACCGTCGTCAAACCCACCTGCGCGCCGCCAAGACCGAGAAGGCGCACGCGCATCGCCCAAAGCGCGCGGGGCTCAAGCTCTAACCCGATGAGGAAAAGCATCATGACCACGCCGAATTCGGCATAGTGCTGAAGATCCTGCGTCTCGGCGCCGACGATGCCCAACAGCGGCCCGATCACCACCCCCGCGACCAGATATCCCAGCACCGAGCCAAAGCCGAAGCGGTTGGACAAGGGCACGGCAACGACCGCCGCCGCGAGGTAGATCGTCGCTTGAAAAAGAAGCGTGTCCATCGGCTAGCCCTCCAAGAGCACGGCGTCGAGATCGGCGTTTAGGCGCGGATGCGTCTTGGCCGCGTCGATGTCGATACGGTCCTCTTCCAACGCCTCCACCAACCGGCGCCACTCCGCCACATGGGCGCCGATCCGCCCCTCGTCCGAGGCACGCCGCGCCCCGTGCAGCACGAAGGGCGGAAGATAGGTCATCCGGCACAAGGTTGCCGTCTGCTCGATCGGGCGCAAAAGCTCCGGCATGGTGCAGCTGTTATAGCCCTCAGAGGAAAAGGCCTCCTACAGCGCGCCGGTGGGCAGCGCCATCAAAAAGGTTTTGCCGGCAAGCGCTGTCCCGTCGTGCCCGTAGGCAAAGCCGTATTCCAAGACCAGATCCATCCATTCCTTGATGATGGCGGGGGTGGAATACCAGTAAAAAGGGCACATCACGACAATCACGTCATGCGCGCACAGTTGGGCCTGCTCGGCATCGACATCGATGTCGAGATCGGGATAGGCGGCATAGAGATCGTGGAAGGTCACGCTGTCCATCCGCATCGTGGCGCGGGCCAGGGCGCGATTGGCCTCGGACCGGGACAGCGCTGGATGCGCGAAAAGGACCAGGATCCGACGTTTTTCAGTGGTCATGCGGGGCTTTCTGCCGGAGCGCGGGGTATCTTGGGGAAGAGTGTAGCCCGCTCCCCGCAGGCGTGCCACAGTTTTGCCGCAGTTCATCGGGGTTGTGGAAGTTGGAACACATGCGGAACAAAGCTTTCCTTTGGGCCTAAACTCCGCTAGATGTTGTGTATGAGCGGATGGGACACCGACGACGCGGCGGATTTCGACGCTTGGGAGGGCGACAGCCTCTCCCAACGCGCGATGGCGGCGCGGCCTGCGCCCTATCTTGACGGGTTGAACGCCGATCAGCGCGCGGCGGTTGAGGCGCTCGACGGTCCTGTGTTGGTGCTGGCGGGTGCGGGCACGGGCAAGACCCGCGCGCTGACGACCCGGATTGCGCATCTTTTGAACACGGGCCGTGCTCAGCCGAACGAGGTTCTGGCGGTCACCTTCACCAACAAGGCCGCGCGTGAGATGAAATCGCGGATCGGCGGGCTGGTCGGCGGGGTGATCGAGGGGATGCCGTGGCTTGGCACGTTTCACGCGCTGTGCGTCAAGCTGCTGCGCCGCCATGCCGAATTGGTGTCGTTGAAGTCGAATTTCACGATTCTCGACGCCGACGATCAACTGCGACTGCTCAAGCAACTGATCCAGGCCGAAAACATCGATGACAAACGCTGGCCGCCGCGGATGCTGGCCGGGCTGATCGACCGGTGGAAGAACCGCGGTTGGACGCCCGAGAAAGTGCCCGCCTCTGAGGCTGGCGCCTTCAATCATCGGGGCACGGAGCTTTATGAGGCCTACCAAGCGCGCCTACAGACGCTGAACGCCGTCGATTTCGGCGATCTTCTGTTGCATGTCGTCACGATCTTTCAGGCCCATGACGATGTGCTGGCCAAATACCAGCGCTGGTTCCGCTACATCCTGGTCGACGAATATCAGGACACGAATGTGGCGCAGTATCTGTGGCTGCGGCTTCTTGCGGGCGGACACAAGAACATCTGCTGCGTGGGCGACGACGATCAGTCGATCTATGGCTGGCGCGGCGCTGAGGTCGGCAACATCCTGCGGTTCGAAAAGGACTTTCCGGGGGCCACCGTGATCCGGTTGGAGCAGAATTACCGCTCTACCCCCCATATCCTGGCCGCGGCCTCTGGCGTGATCGCGGCCAATGAAAGCCGTCTTGGCAAGACGCTTTGGACCGAGGCGGGGGAGGGCGAGAAGGTGCGCCTGATCGGGCATTGGGACGGGGAGGAAGAGGCGCGCTGGATCGGCGAGGAAGTTGCGAGTTTGCAGCACGGCACGCGCGGGCTCGCCCCTGTCAGCCTGGACAAGCCGGCCATTCTTGTCCGCGCCAGTTTTCAGATGCGCGCCTTCGAGGACCGGTTCCTGACCATCGGCCTGCCTTACCGCGTGATCGGCGGGCCGCGGTTTTACGAGCGGTTGGAGATCCGCGATGCGATGGCCTATTTCCGCGTTGTCGTCAGCCCCGATGATGGGCTCGCGTTTGAGCGGATTGTGAACACGCCAAAGCGCGGACTTGGCGACAAGGCGCAGCAGACGATCAACCGGATTGCCCGGGACAACGGCGTGGGCGTGCTGGAGGGTGCGCGGATCGCCGTCCGCGACAAGGCGGTCCCGGCGCGCGCGGCGAACGCGCTTGGCACTTTGATCGAAAGCTTCGACCGCTGGTCGGCGATGCTGGCCGCCGGGCATGATCACGTCGAGCTTGCCGAGATCATCCTCGATGAAGCCGGCTATACCGAGTTTTGGAAAAACGACAAAAGCCCGGAGGCGCCCGGACGGCTTGAAAACCTCAAAGAGTTGGTCAAGGCATTGGGGGAATTCGAGAATCTGCAAGGGTTCCTCGAACATGTCAGCCTGGTGATGGACAACGGGCAAGAGGACGCGGGCGAGAAGATCTCGATCATGACGCTGCACGCGGCCAAGGGGTTGGAGTTTCCGGCGGTGTTTCTGCCAGGGTGGGAGGATGGTCTCTTCCCCTCGCAACGCTCGATGGACGAAAGCGGTCTAAAGGGCGTGGAGGAGGAGCGACGCCTTGCCTATGTCGGCATCACCCGGGCCGAGGCGATTTGCACCATCAGTTTCGCCGCCAACCGGCGGGTCTATAATCAATGGCAATCCGCCCTGCCCTCCCGCTTTGTCGATGAGTTGCCGGCAGCGCATGGCGAGGTTCTGACGCCGCCCGGGCTTTACGGCGGCGGGTTCGGCGCGGCGGCCGACCGCGGCGGGCAGATGCCCGCGTCCGAATTGCAGGCCAAGGCGGTGCGCGCGGATGCCTATAACTCTCCGGGATGGCGGCGGATGCAGGCCCGCGCCGGCCAGCGCGGAAACCGCCAGCCCGTGGAGGCACGCAACATGGTCATCGATGCCGAGGCCGTGTCGCCCTATGCGCTGGGCGCGCGGGTGTTTCACCAGAAATTT
>CALCPC010000022.1 GCA_937900975.1 uncultured Paracoccaceae bacterium | reverse complement strand
ACGGGCTGAACACGCTTATCGACTTTCGCTATCAACTGCATTTCTTCGCCAAAACCGGGCTGGGCGGGATGGGCCTGGGGCGCACCGGCAAGGGCGGCGCAGACCGCGGTCTGCATGTCCCCGCAGGCACGGAGGTTTTGGAGGAGGATGAGGAGACGGTGATTGCCGACCTGATTGCGGTCGGCGACAGCGTCGTTGTGGCCCGGGGCGGCAATGGCGGCTGGGGCAATCTGCACTTCAAATCCGCCACCAATCAAGCGCCGCGGAAGGCCAATCCGGGCCAAGAGGGGGTGGAGCGGACGCTGTGGCTGCGGCTGAAGCTGATCGCCGATGTCGGACTTCTGTGTCTGCCCAATGCGGGCAAATCGACGTTTTTGGCCGCGACCTCGAACGCGCGCCCAAAGATCGCGGATTATCCATTTACCACGCTGCATCCCAATCTCGGCGTTGTCGGTGTCGATGGGGCGGAATTCGTGGTGGCCGACATTCCCGGGTTGATCGCCGGCGCGCATGAGGGCCGCGGGATCGGCGACCGGTTTCTCGGCCATGTTGCGCGCTGCAGCGCGCTTTTGCATTTGGTCGACGGCACCAGTGCGGATGTCGCCGCCGATCACGCGACGATCATCGCAGAGTTGGAGGCCTATGGCGGCGATCTTGCGGCCAAGCCCCGGATCACGGTGCTGAACAAGGTCGACGCGCTGGAGCCCGCCGCGCGGAAGGCGGCGAAGACGGCGCTGGCGGGCGCCGTCGGTGGCCCAGTTTACGAGATGTCGGGCGTCAGCGGCGCGGGCGTGCGGGATGTTCTGCGCGCGCTGCGGGCGTTGATCCGAGAGGACGGTGCCACGGCGGATGTCGCCCGGGCGTGGACGCCCTGATGCGCGTGGACCAGCCCGAGCCGGCCGAGGCGCCGCCGGCGGCGATTGCATCGCCGCTTCACGGTGCGCGGCGGATCGTCCTAAAGATCGGCTCTGCGCTGTTGGTCGACGCGGCGACGGGATCTCTCCGCGCGGCCTGGTTGCAGGGCTTGGTTGAGGATGTGGCGGCGCTCCGCGCTGCGGGGCAGGAGGTTTTGTTGGTCTCCTCAGGCTCGATCGCGCTGGGCCGCCGCGTCCTCGGCCTTGCCCCTGGCGCTCAACCGTTGGAGCGGGTGCAGGCGGCGGCGGCCGTGGGCCAAATCGCGCTGGCCCGCGCCTATACGGAGGCGCTGGTCGCGCATGGGCTGACGGCGGCGCAGGTTCTTGTGACGCTTGAGGACAGCCAGAACCGGCGGCGATACCTGAATTCTCGCGCGACGCTGGCCGCGCTCCTAGAGCTTGGGGCCGTGCCGATTGTGAACGAAAACGACACTGTCGCCACGGATGAGATCCGCTACGGCGACAATGATCGGCTTGCCGCGCAGGTCGCCTCGCTGGCCGGGGCGGATGTGTTGGTGCTTTTGTCCGACATCGATGGGCTTTACACGGCCGATCCCCGCCGCGATCCCAGCGCGCGCCACATCCCGGAGGTCACGAGCGTGACGGATGAGATTGCAGCGATGGCCGGTGGCGTGGGCACGGAGGGCGCCAAGGGCGGGATGCGGACCAAGCTTTTGGCGGCCGAAATCGCGCTGCAGGCCGGGGCCGCGATGGCGATCACCCGGGGCGATGCGCTGCGCCCGCTGACGGCGTTGGCCGCGGGGGGACGCGCCACTTGGTTCCGCGGGCAGGCCGATCCCAAGACCGCGCGCAAGCGCTGGATTTATGCGATGAAACCGCGGGGCCGCATCGTGATCGATGCCGGCGCTGTCGGTGCGCTGACGCGCGGCAAATCCTTGTTGCCGGCCGGTGTGACCGGGGTCGAGGGCACGTTTCAGCGCGGCGATCCGGTCGAGATCGCCGCTGCCACGGGCCGGGTTCTGGCCCGCGCCTTGGCGGGGTATGATGCCGGCGAGGCGCGGCTGATCGCCGGGTGCCAATCCGGCGAGATTGCGGCCCGGCTGGGCCACCCGGGCCGCGTCGCTTTGGTTCATCGCGACGATATGGCGGTGTGAAAGGGGAACGACATGGACGGTGCAGACATCGATATCGGGGATGAGATGCGGCGGATCGGCGCCGCGGCGCGGGAGGCCACAGCGCTTCTGGCCACCGCGGGGCCAGAGCGTAAGCACGCTGCCCTGATCGCGGCGTCCGAGGCGGTCTGGGCGCGGCGCGAGGCGATCTTGGACGCCAACGCGCTCGACATGGGCTTGGCCGAGGACAAGGGGCTGAGCGGTGCGATGCTCGACCGGTTGAACCTGACCACGGACCGGATCCGCGCCATTGTCGACGGTCTTTTGGCGGTGGCCGCGCAGAGCGACCCGGTTGGCACGGTGTTGGAGGCTTGGACCCAGCCCTCCGGCCTTCGCATCCAGCGCGTGGCGACGCCGCTTGGCGTTGTTGGCGTGATCTTTGAAAGCCGGCCCAATGTGACCGTCGATGCTGGGGCGCTGTGTCTTAAATCGGGGAACGCGGCGATCCTGCGCGGCGGGTCGGAAAGCTTTCACTCCGCCACCGTTCTTCATGCCTGTCTGCAGGACGGACTGCGCGCCGCGGGGTTGCCCGAGACGGCGATCCAGCTTGTCCCAACCCGCGACCGCGCGGCGGTGGGCGAGATGCTGGCGATGACCGATTTTATCGACGTCATCGTGCCCCGCGGTGGCAAGGGCCTGGTCGGCCGGGTTCAGGCCGAGGCGCGGGTTCCGGTCTTTGCGCATCTCGAAGGCATTTGCCATGTCTATATCGACGCCGCCGCCGATCCCGCCATGGCCTGTGAGATCGTGCTGAACGCCAAGACACGGCGCACCGGGATCTGCGGCGCGATGGAGTGTCTTCTGATCGACCGCGCGTTTTATGAGCGTCACGGCGCGGCGCCGGTTGAGGCGCTGCTGAACGCTGGTGTCGAGGTGCGGGCGGAGGGTGCGCTTTCGGCCATTGCGGGGACGGTGCCGGCGGCGGCTGAGGATTTCGGGACCGAGTTTCTGGACATGATCGCGGCGGCAAAGCTTGTCGACGGGGTATCGGGCGCTGTCGCGCATATCCGCCGCTATGGCTCTTCCCACACGGAGGCGATCGTGACCGCCGATGACGCCGCCGCCGCGCGGTTTTTCGCAGATCTCGACAGCGCGATCCTGATGCGCAATGCCTCAACGCAATTCGCCGATGGGGGAGAGTTCGGGATGGGCGCTGAGATCGGCATCGCCACGGGCAAACTTCATGCACGCGGCCCGGTGGGCGCGCGCCAACTGACCAGCTTTAAATATCTCGTTGAGGGGGATGGCGCGGTTCGGGCATAGGGCGCGCGGTCGGTTCGTCACTTGGCTCGGAAACGGTCCTGGGGGCGGTCCGGTGAGGCCGGCCACCCTTAGGAACCGGGCCCGCGGGGGGCGGCGCAAACCTCTCGCTGCGCAGGGCGTTGCTTTGGTCGCTGCGCTTTTCTTGCCCGACGCCCTGCGGTGCGCCCTGGGTGGGACCGGCGCCAAAACCTCCGCGCGCGGCCGTCAAAGTCGGATTGCGTGTCGCTCTTGGCACAGCCCATCTGATGGCTGCGCAATTTCATCGCGATGAGGATACAAGGATTGCGCAAACTGCCCTAAGTCCCGGGAAGCGAGGATTTGCGGAGGAGACGACGTGCTCGACAAAAAGCCCGACCTAGGCCCTTCGGTCACCGACAGCGTCTCGGCGCTTTATGGCCTCGACCGCTGGGGCGCAAAGTTCTTTGCCGTTCGCGATGATGGCGATATCGCGCTGTGCGATCCCGACCGGCCGGCGGCGCCGCCCCTCAGCCTGCCGGCGATCCTGGCCGATCTCGACGACCGTGGCGTCCATGTCCCGATGCTGCTGCGCGTGGCCAATTATCTTGAGCATGAGATCGACCGCATCAACGCGGGCTTTGCAGAGGCGATGGCGCGCAGCGGCTAGCGCGGCACCTATCGCGGGGTTTTTCCGATCAAGGTCAACCAGCAGGCGCAGGTCGTCGACCGGATTGTCGAGGCCGGTCGGCGCTGGAGTTTCGGGCTGGAATGCGGCTCAAAGCCTGAGCTGGTGATCGCGCTGGCGCACCGCTTGCCGGAGGATGCGTTGGTGATCTGCAACGGCATCAAGGATGCGGAGTTCATCCGATTGGCCATGCTGTCGCGCAAGCTTGGCTTTAACACGGTCATCGTGCTGGAAAGCCCGCGGGAGGTCGAGACGGTCATCGCCGTTGCACGGGAACTGGATATGGAGCCGATGCTGGGCGTGCGGGTGAAGCTGACGCATCGGATCAGCGGCAATTGGGCCGAAAGCTCTGGCGACCGGTCGACCTTTGGGATGAACACCGACCAGCTTGTCGCGGTGATCGACCGGCTGCGCGCCGAGGGCATGCTGCACTGTCTGATGCTGCAACACTCTCACCTCGGCAGCCAGGTGCCGGACGTCAATGACATCCGCAAGGCGGTAAGCGAGGCGTGCCGGTATTTCACCGAGCTAACGGGCGAGGGCGCGCCGCTTTCGCATCTCGACCTCGGCGGCGGGATGGGGGTGGATTACACGGGCGAGAAGAAGGCCAATGAGAACTCCATCAACTACACGTTGGAGGAATACTGCACCAATATTGTCGAGATGGTGGGGTATGCGATGGACGAGGCCGGTGTGGCGCATCCCGTTCTGACAACCGAAAGCGGACGCGCGGTGTCGGCGACCTCTTCGATGCTGCTGTTCAACGTTCTGGAGGCCACGCTTTACGACGCGCCGACCGCGCCGGCGGCCGAGCCCGGCGATCACCACACGCTGTCGGACTTGATTGCCGTCGGCGGTTACGTGACGCCGAAACGGCTGCAGGAATGTTGGAACGACGCCACGTTTTACCGCGATGAGTTGCGCGCGCTGTTCCGCCGGGGCCAGATCGATCTGCGCCAGATGGCGCGGGCTGAGCGGGTCTATCTGAACCTGATGGCGCGGATCCGCACGCTGGCCGGCGACAGCGACGAGGACAGCGATGTGGCCGCCGCGCTGGCGGCGGAGGCGGATATTTATTCCTGCAATTTCTCGCTGTTTCAGTCGTTGCCCGATGTCTGGGCCATCGATCAGATCCATCCCATCGCGCCCCTACAGATGTTGGACCGGATGCCCGAGCGTCGCGCGATCCTTTCTGACATCACCTGCGACAGCGATGGCAAGGTCGACCGCTTTATCCTGGGCGACGGTGTCAGCCCAAGCTTGCCAGTGCACGCGCTGCCCGAGGATCGGCCCTATTACCTTGGCGTCTTTTTCGTGGGCGCTTATCAAGAAACGCTGGGCGATCTTCACAATCTTTTCGGCGACACCAATGTGGCCACGATCCGGCTGCGGGGCGATGGCGGGTTCGATCTTTTGCATGAGCAAGAGGGCGACACGATCGAGGAGGTTCTGACCTATGTCGAGTACGACCCCGCGGACTGCGTCGCGGCCTTTCGCAAACTGGTCGATGAAGCGATCAGCAATGGCCGGCTGACGGCGGGGGAGCGTCGCGGGTTGATGCGCGCTTATCGCGACAGCATCGAGGGTTACACGTATTATGAGTAGGGCGGCGGGCTGCACCCGGCAGGGCGTGTCCAGCCGAGGCGACAAGGCAAAGGTGACAGTTGGCAGGGTCCAGTTGACAGGTGCGCGCCGCGCGGCGTGGCTGGGCTTGCCGGCTGCGGTCCGGCGCTGGGCGCTTGGACGAGAGACGCTCTAGGGAGGCTGCTATGGGCAAAGTTT
>CALCPC010000021.1 GCA_937900975.1 uncultured Paracoccaceae bacterium | reverse complement strand
AATTGCACGGCCAGATCGCGGATCGCCAGCATCGTCAGGTCCGTTTGCGGGGGTCGACGATGTCGCGCAGACCGTCGCCCATAAGGTTGAAGGTGAACACCGCAAGCATCAGCGCAAGGCCCGGAAAGACCGCCAGCCACCATTCGCCCGAGACGATGAAATTCGCCCCCTCAGCGACCATGATCCCCCATTCGGCGGTGGGCGGGCGCACACCGAGCCCGATAAAAGACAGGCCCGCCGCATTTAGGATCGCCCAGCCCAGGTTAAGCGAGACTTGAACCATCATCGGCGGCAGCGCATTCGGGAAGATGTGAAAAGCAAGGACGCGCAGGTCCGAATTTCCAGCAAGCTTTGCGGCCTGAACGAAGCCCGCATCGCGCCGGATGTTCACCTCGGCCCGCACCAGGCGCGCGTAAAAGGGGGTGTTGATGACAGCGGTGGCGTAGACGTTGTTCTCAACCGTATTGCCAAGGGCCGCGACGATGCCCATCGCCAGCACGAACAGCGGAAAGGCCATAATCGTGTCGAGCACACGGTTCAAAACCGCATCCACCCAGCCCCCCCAATAGCCCGCCGCGGCCCCGAGGGCTGCACCGGCGACAAAGGACAGCGCCACCGCCGAGACCGTTACCTGATGGTCATGCCGCGGGGCGACGACATCGCGGCTAAAGACATCGCGCCCATGATGGTCGGGGCCGATGGGATGCGCCCAACTCGGCGGGTCGAGCGCGCGCGCGGCGTTCGAGGCCAGCGGGTCGTAGGGGACAAGAAGCGGCCCGAAAACCGCCGTGAAGATAAGCCCGCCAAAAAGACCGAAGGCGATCAGCGTCACCGGGTTGGCGCGCAGCACATAGGCGATGTGGCCAAGCGTTGTGTCAGAGGATGCGACCGTCATGCGCCCTCAAAACCGATGCGGGGGTCGATCACGGTGTAGGCAAGGTCGATGACAAGGTTAAGGCCCACGAAAAGCAGCGCCATCGCCAGGACAAAACCCTGCACGGCGGCATAGTCCGAGACGACAAGCGCCTCAACGGCGTAAGAGCCGATCCCGGGCCAGGCGAACACTTTTTCGACCAGCACATTGGCGCCAAGCGTGAAGGAAAACACCATGCCAAGCGTGGTGACGACGGGCAGCATTGCGTTGCGGAAGGCGTATGTATAGCGCACCGAACGCCCACTTAGGCCGGCGGCGCGGGCGGTGCGCACAAAGTCGGAGGACAGCGCCGACAGCATCGCCGCGCGGGTCATGCGCGCAATCGGCGCAAGCGTGAAGAGCGCGAGCGTCACGCTTGGCAGGATCAGTTGCCGAAAAGCGCCGGCCCAGGTTTCGGCATCCCCCGCCAAAGCCGCGTCAATCAGGTAAAAGCCGGTGATATGCGGCGGCTCGGAATAAAGAAAATCCAGCCGACCCAGCGGCGCCGGCGCGATGCCGAGCAGGTAGTAGAACACATAGATCAGAACCACACCGGTAAAGAAGGTCGGCAAAGACACGCCCGCGGTGACCAAAACGCGGCAGGTGGGAGCGATCCAAGAACCTGGCCGGGTTGCCGCCGCGACGCCCAGCGGAACGGCGATCAGGCACGAGAGAAGAAGCGCCATAACCGTAAGTTCAAGCGAGGCGGGCAATCGGTTGGCCAGATCTTGCGCCACGGGTTGACCGGTCAATAGCGATTGGCCAAGGTCGCCCCGCGCCAAGTCGCCGAGATAAATCCAAAACTGCTGCGGCAGGGATTTGTCGAGGCCGAGCGCTGCCCGGATCTCGGCAATCGATTGGGCATCCGCCGCAGCACCGGCAAAATAGACGGCCGGATCGCCCGGCAAGGCGCGCGTCAGGACAAAGCCGATGACGACCACGCCGAAAACAACCGGCCCTGCCTGAAGGATCCGCATAAGCGCGCTTTTGAGGCGAGGGGGCATGGTCGCTTTGGACCTCTCGGTCTTGGGGTTTTGGGGCGCCACCGGCGTGCCGGGTGACGCCCGCCATGGTTAGGTGCGGGTCAGCTTGCGCGCATCAAGCTGACGGTGGAACCAGTATTCATAGCCCGAAGCGCCGTTGGTCGCGACGTTAAGCGCCGGCTGCCAAAGGGGAATGCGCGGCAGATCTTCAAAGGCGATCTCGATCATGCGTTTAATCTTTGGCGCATAATCCGGATCGTCGACCGCAAGGTGCAGCGTCTCATCGACGAGGGTCTCAATCTCTTCGTTGCGATAGTTGGAAGAGTTGAAAAGATGCCCCTCTTTGTAAGCCCAGAAGAAATAGTAACAGGGGTAGTTCAGCCAGCCGCCAAAGGTTTCAAGATGCAGCGGCAGGCGCTTTTCGACCAGGCTTGCCGTGCGCCATTGCGCGCCGGGGATCTTGTCGATTTGGCTGGTGATGCCCAGCTTGGCCAGGTTTTCCTGGATCAACAGCGCCGTCGGCTCCATCCATGACGCCTGTCCAAGGCTGATCGAGAACGGCACGTCAAAGCCTTGTGCGAAGGCCGATTTCTCAAGATGTGCCCGCGCCTGATCCAAATCGTGGCTGTAGGGGGATTTCTGTGGCCAGTCGATGGTGTCGATGCTGCCCGACCCGCCCCACATCGGCGCCCCGCGGCCATAGGCGGCGGTTTGGAAAATCTCGTCGTAGGGGATGGCATAAGCCATCGCCTTGCGCACGTCCGCATCTTGGAAAGGCTCAAAAATTCGGTTGAGCCCGACAACGAAGATCGCGTTTTCGATGGGTGTCGAGAAAACGCTGACATCGCCGTCAAGCTCTGCCGCGTCCTTGTTGGGGATGTTAAACGACAGTTGCGCGTCGCCCCGCTCAATCAACGCGCGTCGCGTCGCGGGGCTTGGCACCTCACGCAAGACCAACCGCTGGATGCCGGGCAGCGGGCCGCCGGTCCAATCATCGTTGCGCTCATAGACCAATTGCTCCCCCGGCTGCCAGCGCGCGACGGTGTAGGCCCCCGACCCGATGGTGTTCTTGTGCACGAACTCCATCGCCCAAGGGTCGTCCTCGGTCGCATTCTCCTTGGCCAGTTTTGAATTGAGGATAAACGGCACCGGCACCGCAAGATCGGGCAGCGTCAGCTTGGAGGCGCGGTCAAGCGTGATCACAAATGTCCGCGCATCGGCGACAGAAAACTGATCGGGGCGTTCCAACCCGCCCGCCTTCATTTGCACGGTCGGGAACCCGCCGGCGGAAACGGCGCGGTCGAACGACCATATGACATCCTCGGCCGTCACCGGCGACCCGTCTTGGAACCGCGCGTCGCTGCGCAGCGTGAAGTGCATCGTCAAACCATCGTCCGAGACCATCCAGCTTTCGGCAAGCTCGGGCTCGATGGTCGCATAGTCGTAGGACAGCCCGCCATCGGGCGTCTCCTTGGTGCCGAAAGACACCAGCCTGTCATAGCAATTGACCGCCACCTGATAGCTTGGGCGGTTGGTGCCAGACCGGTGGAGATCGAGGGAATTGATCGTTTGTCCATGCACCGCGACCACGACATCGCCGTCTGCCGCCGCCGCTGGCAGGACCTTCAAATAAGGCAGGATCCCTGCCCCGGCCACACCGGCCGACAGTTTCAAGATTTCACGTCTCGACAGCGGCATCGGCCGTCCCCCTTTTGGCATATCGGTTTGCTTGACTGCAGCCTGCGGGAATTGCGCGGGACCTTCTATTGCTATATTTTCACAGAAGCGGTGCGCTGAATGCACCGCTTAGGCCGCTTCGCAAGGCGAAGGCCCGCAGGATATGGACGGGTGATGAAGCATCTTCAGACCTTTCATCTGATCGAGGCTGTGATGCGCGCGGGCTCTGTCCGCAAGGCGGCGGAGGACATGAACATCACAGCCTCGGCGCTAAACCGACGCATCCGCCAGTTCGAGGCGGAGTTCGGCGCCGAAATTTTTGAGCGTTTGCCGCGCGGTATGCGGCTTAACCCCGCTGGAGAGCTGATCCTACAGCACATCCGCGCCCAGATATCGGATCTTGCGCGGGTACAAAGCCAGGTCGCGGACCTGGCTGGGGTCCGGCGGGGGCATGTGACCATTGCCTGTTCGCAAGCGCTTTTGCCGTATTTCCTGCCCGCCGAGCTCGCCGCATATCGCGCGGCCAACAAGGGTGAGACCTTCTCGATCAGCGTGCGCG
>CALCPC010000020.1 GCA_937900975.1 uncultured Paracoccaceae bacterium | reverse complement strand
GTTTTTTGGTGTTTTTTTTGCGGGGGCGTTGGGGGGGGTTTTTTTTTCGCGTTTTTTTGGGCGCGCGGCCCCCCTCGGCCGCTCCCGCCCGCCCACCCTGCGCCCGAGGGGGGCCAGGGGGCAATCCGGCAAGGTTTCGCGGGTCTTGCCGTCGCGGTCCCGGTGGAGACGACGCGGGGCTCCTGGGCCACTTGCGTCACGAAACGCCTGCGCTTTGGCACCTGTCGCGAGATCGCGGCGGTGCTGCGCGCCAGGTCGGTTGTCGAGACGGTTGCCCGCATGGCATCCGGCTTGGTCTATACCCCCGGATGCCCTTTGGTGTGGGCCAGACGCGCCAGCCGCAGCCCGGTGGCCGAGACAGCGCGCGTGTCGCGACCAGAGATCAGAGCTTGACCAAGGCGTGACGTTTCTTGCCGGCCGAGAGTTTCACGGTGCCGGCAATGCTGGCGCCGGGCACCATTGTGCCGGCGTCGGTTACGGGGCGGTCGTCGAGCCGCGCGCCGCCTTCGGCAATCAGGCGCTTGGCTTCCTTACCCGAGCCGGCGAGGCCGGATTTTACCAAGAGCTGGACGATGGAGATGCCAGCATCGCCAAGATCGGTTGGGTTGAGTGTGACGGTCGGGAGATCGTCGCCGACCCCGCCTTTCTCGAACACCTCACGCGCCGTCGCGGCCGCAGCCTCTGCCGCCGCCGTCCCACGGCAGAGCGTTGTGACTTCGTTGGCGAGCCGGATCTTGGCTTCGTTGATCTCGGCGCCTTCGAGCGCGCCGAGACGCTCACACTCCGCCACCTCAAGTTCGGTGAAGAGTTTGAGGAATTTAGCCACATCGGCGTCGGCGACGTTCCGCCACCACTGCCAACAGTCGTAGGACGACATCATATCGTCGTTGAGCCAGATCGCGCCGTCGGCGGATTTGCCCATCTTTTTGCCGTCTGCGCGGGTGACGAGCGGGGTGGTCAGGCCGAACGCCTCCCCCGCGCCCATGCGTCGGATCAGATCGGTGCCCGAGACGATGTTGCCCCACTGGTCCGAGCCGCCCATTTGCAGAACGGTGCCGTAGCGGCGGTTCAGTTCCAAATAATCGTAGGATTGGAGGAGCATATAGTTGAACTCGATAAAGCTCATCGCCTGTTCGCGGTCGAGGCGGGACTTCACGGATTCGAAGGCCATCATGCGATTGATCGTGAAGTGCCGCCCGATGTCCCGGAGAAAAGAGATGTAGCCCAGTTGATCGAGCCAGTCGGCGTTGTTGGGCATCAGCGCGTCGGTCGGGCCGTCGCCATAGGTCAGGTAGCGCTCAAAAACCCGGCGGATGCCGGCGGCGTGCTCGGCGATTGTTTCGTCGGTGAGCATCCGCCGCATCTCATCCTTGCCCGACGGGTCGCCCACCTTCGTCGTGCCGCCACCCATCAGGGTGATCGGGCGGTGGCCGGTTTTTTGCAGCCAGCGCAAGGTCATGATCTGCACGAGATTGCCGATATGAAGCGAGCTTGCCGTCAGATCATAGCCGATATAGCCCGTGACCACGCCGGTCTTGAGCGCCTCATCCAGCCCTTCGAGGTCCGTGCAGTCGGCGACAAAGCCGCGTGTCTGCAGAACGTGCAGAAAATCGGAGGTTGGTTTGTAGGTCATTGCACGGATCCGGGATTTTGGGTCTGGTGCCTTATGGACCGGATGTGGCGCCTTGAAAAGTGGCAGGCGGGCGATGGCGTTTGAGCCGATGGCCGCGCTGGGGCTGATGAGCGGCACCTCGGTCGACGGGGTTGATGCGGCTGTGAGCGAGACGGATGGAGAGCGGATCTTTGGCTTCGGTCCGCGCCGGTTTCATGCCTTTGGCGCAGCGGAGGTGGCCGCGAGCAAGGCCGGGCTGGGCGCTTGGCCTGGGGACGCGGGGCGGGAGGCCGGGGCGAAGGTGGTTGAGGCTGCGCATGTTGAGGCGGCGGCGCCGTTGCCGGGCGCGGTCGTGGGTTTTCACGGCCAGACGCTGAACCATGCGCCGCAAGAGTATCGCACGTTTCAGATTGGGGATGGCGGGCGGTTGGCCGCGCGGTTGCAACGGCCCGTTGTTTGGGATTTTCGCACAGCAGATGTGCTGTCGGGCGGTGAGGGGGCGCCGTTGGTGCCGGTCTATCACCGCGCGGCGCTCACCTATGCTGGGGTGCGGGAGGTGACGGCGGTCCTAAACATCGGTGGTGTCGCCAATGTCACTTGGGTCGCGCCCGAATGTGGCGCGCTGCTTGCCTTTGACACGGGTCCCGGCAACGCGCTGCTTGACGATCTTATGCGGGCACGAACCGGCGCCGGCATGGATCGGGGCGGGGCGATGGCGGCGGAGGGGCGGGTCGACAACGGTATCGTTGCGCGGGTGTTGGACGACCCCTATTTCGCCCGACCGGCGCCAAAATCGCTGGACCGCGATGCCTTTGCCTGGGTCGGCGCTGCGGTGGCCGCGCTGTCGACGGAGGATGCAGCGGCGACGGTGACGGCTGTGACGGCGGCAAGTGTGGCCGCTGCGGTGCGTCACATGCCGGCGCCGCCCGATCGCTGGCTGCTGACGGGCGGCGGAAGGCGGAATGCAACGATGGCGGCGGGGATTGCGGGGCGCACCAATGCGCCCGTCGCGCCGGTGGAGGCGGTGGGCTTGGACGGCGATATGTTGGAGGCGGAGGCCTTCGCCTTTCTCGCGGTGCGGGTTTTGCGGGGCTTGCCGACCTCGCTGCCCGAGACGACCGGCGCGCGCTTGCCGGTGTCGGGCGGTCGGATCAGCCGTCCTGAGAAAATCTGAAAAGCGCCGGGTTTTCTCACGCCCCCGCGACGGGGCAGAGCGCACCCCGCGGGAATCGGCGCATGTCCGGCAAATCTCTGGCGACGGACCGCGCCTGTCGATAGCTGCGCGCCAAACGCCTTTGACGCAACGCGCTCGGCTTGGCCGAGACACCCGGGGTGGGCGGTTTGCCGAAATCTCGGATCAGACTTTGCGGCCCCGGGTTTGGCCCGCGGTTGAATTTGGACGGGTTCCTGCGTTTCGTGGGATCGCCCGGCGCGGCAAGGGGTTTAGAAACCGTCTGGGACCTGGTGCGGTTTGGCGAGATTTGAGAAGCGTGTGAAGCGGCCTTCAAAGGCCAGGTCGACAGTGCCAATGGGGCCGTGGCGTTGCTTGCCGATGATCACCTCGGCCTTGCCTTCGAGCTGGGCCATGGCCTCCTGCCATTTCATCATCCCCTCGGTGTCGTGCTCGCCGGGTTTTTCACGTTCCTTGTAGTATTCTTCGCGAAAGATAAACATCACGACGTCGGCGTCTTGTTCGATGGAGCCCGACTCGCGCAGATCCGAGAGTTGTGGGCGCTTGTCCTCACGGGATTCGACCTGCCGTGACAACTGCGAGAGCGCGATGACGGGGATGTCGAGCTCCTTGGCGATGGCTTTTAGGCCTTGCGTGATTTCCGAGACTTCGTTGACCCGGCTGTCTTTGGCGGTCGCGGGGCGCACGAGTTGAAGATAGTCGACGATCAGGAGGTCCAGCCCCTTGGTCCGTTTGAGCCGCCGGGCCCGGGCGGCGAGTTGGCTGATCGGGATTGCGGCGGTGTCGTCGATGAAAAGGGGGCAGGCCTCAAGCTCGGTCGCGGCTTCGACGAAGCGTCGAAACTCCCCCTCGCCGATATCGCCGCGGCGGATTAGCTCTGATGGGATTGAGCAGGCTTCGGAGAGGACGCGGGCCGCAAGCTGTTCGGCCGACATCTCAAGACTAAAAAAGCCGACGACGCCACCGTCGAGCGCGCCCTCGCTGCCATCGGGGCGGGTGCCGCGGCGGTAGTTTCGAGCGATGTTGAAAGCGATGTTGGTGGCCAGCGAGGTTTTCCCCATCGACGGGCGCGCGGCGAGGATGAGAAGATCGGATTTGTGCAGGCCGCCGAGTTTCTTGTCGAGGTCAATCAGGCCAGTGGAAATGCCGGCAAGCTGTCCGTCGCGCTGGAAGGCGGCGTTGGCGACGTCGACGGCATCCTTGACGGCCCGCAGAAAGCTTTGGAAGCCAGTTTCGGATTGTCCCTGTTCGCCGAGTTGGTAGCGCCGCTGTTCGGCCTCGTCGATCTGGTCTTTAGGTTCACTGTCGACATCTACTCTGCTGGCCTT
>CALCPC010000019.1 GCA_937900975.1 uncultured Paracoccaceae bacterium | reverse complement strand
CAGCAGGATGCTGATCTTGAATGCGTTTTCTGATGATGACTGACCCACTTTGACCGGAAAATGCTCTAAAGGCCGGCGATATCGGTCAGGATGGCCTCGACGGCGGCGCGGGGGTCCGGCGCCTCGCGGATGGGGCGGCCGACGACGATATGGTCGGCGCCCTGGCGGAGTGCGCCAGCGGGCGTTGCCGTCCGTTTTTGGTCGTCGGCGCCGGCACCCAAGGGCCGGATACCCGGGCTGACGATCAAGCGCCCCTCGGCGCCGGGCAGGGCGCGGATCGACGCTGCGTCCTCGGCCGCCGCGATCACGCCATCGGCGCCGGCCTCGAACGCGCGCCGGGCGCGTTCGGTGACCAGCGTCCGAAGATCGCCAGACCGGATCAGCGCGCAATCCAAGTCGGCGCGGTCGGCCGAGGTGAGGAATGTCACGGCAAGGATCCGCGTTGCTGCGCCGCCCCGGCCCTGCACCGCCGCCCGGACCACGCTGGGGTCACCGTGTACCGTGAGAAAGTCAAGGTCATAGCGGCAAAGCCCGGCCACCGCCGCCGTGATCGTCGCCGGAATATCGAAAAGCTTCATATCGAGGAAGATGCGTTTTCCCGCCGTCTTCAACTCATCGGCCAGTGCAAGGCCGCCGCCGGTCAGCATGCCAAGGCCGATCTTGTAAAAGCTGACGCTGTCGCCCAGCCGCTCTGCCATATGCAGACCGTCAAGCGCGGTCGGCACATCAAGCGGCACAATCAAACGGTCATCGCTGGCGTGCATTCTGATCCCCGGTGGTGTTGAGCGCTGTCTTCTTACCGGTCCCCGGTCTGGACTGCCATGGCCAAGTTCGGGGCGTGTTTCTTGCAATACCGGGGCGTGTTGCCCATCTCTGGATGGAGGTCGGTTCGGCATGCCGCGCGGCGGGTGTGGGATCTGACGCTTGAAAAGGAGTGATCCCATGAATTTCGAGAAGTTCTCGGAGCGGGCGCGCGGCTTTGTGCAAGCGGCCCAGACGATTGCGATGCGAGAGGGGCATCAAAGGCTAACGCCCCCGCATCTTCTGAAAGCCTTGCTGGACGACGAAAAGGGTTTTGCCACGACCTTGATCGGGCGCGCCGGCGGCGATGCCGTTGCGGCGAAGGCGGCCATTGATGAGGCTGTTGCCGCGATGCCTAAAGTCAGCGGCGGGAGTGAGCAGCTCTATCTCGATACCTCCATGGGCCGGGTTTTGGCGGAGGCGGAGGCGCGCGCGGGCAAAGCAGGCGATGCCTTTGTGACGGTGGAGCGTTTGTTGACCGCGCTGGCCAGCGAACCGTCGGACGCGGCCAAGGCGCTGAAAGGTGCCGGGGTGACGGCGCAGGCGCTGAACGCGGCCATTGACGAGATCCGTAAGGGGCGGACCGCCGACACGGCCGGCGCCGAGGACACGTTCGAGGCGCTCAAGCGCTATGCGCGCGATCTGACGGAGGCGGCGCGGGCCGGCAAGATCGATCCGATCATCGGGCGGGATGAGGAAATCCGCCGCGCGATGCAGGTGCTCAGCCGGCGGACGAAGAACAACCCGGTGCTGATCGGGGAGCCCGGGGTCGGCAAGACGGCCATCGCCGAGGGGTTGGCGTTGCGGATCGTTAATCGTGATGTGCCCGAAAGCCTGGAAAACAAGGCGCTGATGGCGCTCGACATGGGCGCATTGATCGCCGGCGCAAAGTACCGCGGCGAGTTCGAAGAGCGGCTTAAAGCGGTTTTGACAGAGGTCACGACCGCCGCCGGTGAGATCATCCTCTTTATCGACGAGATGCACACGCTGGTCGGCGCGGGCAAGTCGGAAGGCGCGATGGACGCGTCCAACCTGCTTAAGCCTGCCCTGGCGCGGGGGGAGTTGCATTGCGTCGGGGCCACCACGCTCGACGAATATCGCAAGCATGTGGAAAAGGACGCGGCGCTGGCGCGGCGGTTCCAGCCGGTGATGGTGAGTGAGCCGACGGTGCCCGACACGATCTCGATCCTGCGCGGGATCAAGGAAAAATACGAGGTGCATCACGGCATCCGGATCTCGGACCGGGCGCTGGTGGCGGCCGCGACGCTAAGCCATCGCTACATCACCGACAGGTTTCTGCCCGACAAAGCCATCGATCTGATGGATGAGGCGGCGAGCCGGCTTCGGATGGAGGTGGATTCGAAACCCGAAGAGCTGGACGCGCTCGACCGCGAATTGCTGCAAAAGCAGATCGAAGCAGAGGCGCTGAAGCTGGAAACCGATGAGGCGAGCCGCGACCGGCTGGGCAAACTGGAAGCCGAGCTTGCCGAACTGGGGGAGCGGTCGGCCGAAATGACGGCGCGTTGGCAGGCGGAGCGCGATAAGCTGGGCGCGGCCCGTGATATCAAGGAAAGCCTTGATCGGGCGCGGGCGGAGCTTGACCAGGTCAAGCGGGCCGGAAATCTGGCGCGGGCGGGGGAGTTGCAGTTCGGCGTGATCCCCGATCTTGAAAAGCGGCTTGGCGCCGCCGAAGAGGCCGGCGACGATGTCATGGTGGAAGAGGCCGTCTTGCCCGAACATGTGGCAATCGTGGTCGAGCGTTGGACCGGTATTCCCGTGGACCGGATGCTGGAGGGTGAGCGTGAGAAGCTGCTGCGGATGGAGGACGAGCTGGGGCAGCGCGTCGTCGGCCAGACCGCCGCGGTGCGGGCTGTGTCGAACGCCGTGCGCCGCGCGCGGGCGGGGCTAAACGACCCGAACCGGCCGATGGGTTCGTTCCTATTCCTCGGGCCCACAGGCGTCGGCAAGACCGAGCTGCCCAAGGCGCTGGCGGAGTTTCTGTTCGACGACGATACCGCGATGGCGCGGATCGATATGTCGGAGTTTATGGAAAAACACTCTGTCGCCCGTCTGATCGGGGCACCGCCGGGCTATGTCGGCTATGATGAGGGCGGCGTGCTGACAGAGGCCGTGCGGCGAAAGCCATACCAGGTCATCTTGTTCGATGAGGTGGAAAAGGCGCACAGCGATGTCTTTAACGTGCTTTTGCAGGTGCTGGACGACGGTCGGCTGACAGACGGTCAGGGGCGGGTCGTCGATTTCAAGAACACGTTGATCATCCTGACGTCGAACCTGGGCGCGCAGGCTTTGTCGGTGTTGCCAGAGACGGCGGATACGGAGGCGGCAGAGGCGGAAGTCATGGCGGCGGTCAAGGCGCATTTCCGGCCAGAGTTCTTGAACCGGCTGGACGAACTCGAGCTCTTAGATCGGCTGGGCCGC
>CALCPC010000018.1 GCA_937900975.1 uncultured Paracoccaceae bacterium | reverse complement strand
GCCTGTCGGACAATCGGATACTGTGCAAACCCTGCTGAAAGTCGTAAATGGATCTTCAGGGTTGGAATACACCACACTTGGCGACGTGCGTTTTGTGCCGTTGATTGAGGGGATGGCGAACGACCCTGCCGAGTAAACGATCCCCGCAAACGGGGACGAACGGGATACGGGCGGTAAGATGAAACACGGTCTGAAAAGACGGTTGCCGGGCATGTTTGCGATGGGCGCGTGTCTGGCATTGGCGGCCTGCGGTGGCGAACTTGGCGCTGTGGGCAACATGTTTGGCGGTGCGAAACCGGCCGAGGGGGTGGCGCCGGTGCTGAACCGGCCCGCGCCCGATGGCCGGGGGGTGATCACATACGCCACCTATCAGGTCATGGTCGCCCGCGATGGCGACACCCTTCCGGCAATGGCCGAGCGTGTCGGGCTGGGGCCTGAGGAGCTGGCCAGCCACAACGGCCTGCCGGTCGGCTACACCCCCCGCGCGGGCGAGAGCCTGGCCCTGCCCCGGATGGTCGGCCCAGCGCCGGCTGGCAGCGATGACGCGTGGAGCCCGGGCATCGCTGTCGCAGCGCTCGATGCCGCAGACACCGCGGTGACGGATCTGCCACCGGCGGCGGCTACCCCCTTTTCCAACGGCCAGGACAGCGCCGTGGTCGACCCCATCCGGCACCGGGTGGTGGCGGGGGAAACGGCGTTCTCGATTGCCCGGCTTTACGGGGTGTCGGTCACGTCGCTGGCCTCGTGGAACGGGCTCGACGCGGATTTGACTGTGCGCACCGATCAGGAATTGCTGATCCCGGTCACGGCGGACCAACGCGCCCAGGCTGTGGCACCGCCGCCCGCACCCAACCCCATCAACGATCCCGGGACGCGGTCGGTCTTGCCGCCGCCGCCCTCTGCCCAAACGCCGCTGCCCCCCGACCAGGATGTCGCGTCGATCGAGCCACCCTCCGTCGATCTTTCCGCCGATCTGACACCGCCCGGGGCGTCGCGCAAGCTGCTGACGCCGGTATCGGGGGGCACGCTCCTGCGCGGCTATGAACCCTCTGGGCCGACAAAGAATGAGGGGATCGACTTTGCCGTGCCCGCGGGAACGGTGGTGAAGGCGGCCGAGGATGGGGAGGTCGCGCTGATCTCGCGCTCGCTCGGTGGACTTGGAGCCGTCGTCTTGCTCCGCCACCCTGACGATCTCTTGACGGTCTATGGCCGGGTGACGGAGGTGGATTTGGAAAAGGGCGATACGATCCGGCGGGGTCAGCGGGTCGGCGTCGTGGCCGATGGCGCGACCCCCAACCTGCATTTCGAGATTCGCCGCGGCACCGAAAGCGTCGACCCAGCGCCTTACCTGAACCTCTAAACGATCCGCGCATGCCCGCGCCTCCACGCAAACGGTGAGCTGATGTTGTGCCACCCCAACAGGCGCCACCACCAAGCGCACTCGTTGAGCGCGACGCCTGAGCGCGGTTGGTTGGCGCGACGCCCAAGCGTTCTCGGCAAGCGCGTCTCTCAAGCACGCTTGGTAAGCGCGACGCCTGCGCACGCTCGGCAAGCGCGACGCCCAGGCACGCTTGGAGCGCGCGCCGCCTGCGCGCGGTCGGTTAGTGCGATGCCCAAGCGCCCT
>CALCPC010000017.1 GCA_937900975.1 uncultured Paracoccaceae bacterium | reverse complement strand
CAGCGTCGGGCACCCAGACACCGACCGCGTCAAGACCGGACAGGACGTGATCGACGGCGGATCCTTCGTCCATCCGCCAGCCGTAATCGCCAAAGGTCGCGCCAGCACTAAACGTGCCGTCGAACCGCTGCCACAAAAGACGCGGTGCAGGATCGCCGCTGTTGACGCTGGGGATCAGCATCTCCAAACCCGCGGTTCCGGGCAGGACGGCATGGGTCACGCCCTCATGAGTTTGGGTGGCACGACAGATTTGCGGCTGTTCCAGATCGTCGGTGTAGCAGTTGTAGTACACTTCCCAACCGCGCGCGCTGGGGGCCCATTCCGGCCCGTTGCGCACAAGGCCGATCGGCACTGGCCGACCCTCAAACGCCATGACGTGCCGCGTGTCGACGGCGCCCGTTATCGGATCCACCCGCGCGAACACGATTTGGCCGTCGCCCGCCGGATTGCCATCGGGCCCCATTGTGCCGTTGGTCTGCCAAACCATCCGGTAAAGACTGTCGTTGAATTCCGCGTCCCGGATCGAAACGCCCTCCGCCTCGACGCGGCAGGACCGTTCGAACACGGCCTGTCCAAGCCCGCTTTCGCAGCTGATAAGTGAGAACGACTGCTCACTTGCAACCGCTGGATGAAATGCAGCAAGCGCCAATAAAAAAGATGCGGCAAACGCCGCTGAAAACCTTAAAACCGCCGGCATCGATCCAAGTCCACTCACAAACACCGAGTTTTGTTTACCGCGATTCGCCCTGCTTTGCGTGCGACGCATTGGCCAACTGCAGCCAAGTGCCGCTTGGCCGCTTTCGCGTGCTGTTTTATTCGGCACCTTGCCTATCTGTGCTTCACACGCTGGCGCCAAGCGCGGGCCTTGGCATCGAAGCCGCCACCGCCCGTCGGTTGCGTTTCGGCCTTCCCCCGCGGCGGCGCCTGGCCCAAAGATCGGGACGACAGCCCCAACCGGGCAAAAGCTTAAGGACACGCCGATGGCAAACCCGCTTTTCGATACGCTTTTCGCGGTGCACCGGACCTCTGACAGGCCGTTTTTGATACCGCCAACGGGCCCGACCATCGCCTATTCAGCCTTTCTTGATCGCGCATCCCAAATGGCGGGCGCGCTGACGGCGGCGGGGCTGCGCGCCGGGGACCGGGTGGCGGTGCAAGTGGCGAAATCGCCCGACGCGCTGGCGCTTTACGCGGCATCGGTGCAGGCGGGCCTGGTCTTTCTGCCGCTGAACACCGGCTACACCGGCGCGGAGCTTCGCTATTTCATCGAGGACAGCGGCGCCGGCCTTTTGATCGCGGACCCCGCCACGCCGGGGCTCTCTGCCCTCGCGCCACAGCACTTGACGCTGGATCGCGACGGGGCCGGCACGCTTGCCACACTGGCCGCAGCACAGTCCAAAACCTTTGAGACCGTGCCGAGACGGACAACCGATCTGGCAGCACTTCTCTACACCTCTGGCACGACCGGGCGGTCCAAAGGCGCGATGCTGAGCCAGGGCAATCTGCTGTCCAATGCCGAAACCCTGGCCCAGGCCTGGCGTTTTTCGGCCAGCGACACGCTGCTTCACGCGCTGCCGATTTTTCACACGCACGGGCTTTTCGTCGCAACAAACATCACACTGATCGCGGGCGGCGCGATGATTTTCTTGCCGAAGTTCGATTTGGACCCGGTGTTTGCCACCCTACCCCGCGCGACGGCGATGATGGGCGTCCCGACATTTTACACCCGCCTTCTTGGCGACGCGCGGCTCTCAAAGGCCGCGGTGGCCCATATGCGCCTTTTCGTGTCGGGCAGCGCGCCGCTGTTGGCCGAGACGCATGCGCGTTTTGAGGCGGCAACAGGCCACCGGATCCTTGAGCGCTATGGGATGACCGAGACCAATATGAACGCCTCAAACCCCTATGACGGACCGCGGCGGCCCGGCACGGTGGGTCGCCCGCTGCCTGGGGTTGAAATCCAGATCACC
>CALCPC010000016.1 GCA_937900975.1 uncultured Paracoccaceae bacterium | reverse complement strand
GCGTTGAAATTTTTGGGTTTCAGGCAGCGTTTTGGCAATTCGGTTCTCCACGACGCGCTTTAAATGGCGCCAAAGACGCCAAGCCTTGGCCGCGGCGGGCCCGGTCCAGCGTGGGCGCGAAATCCACCTGGCACCCGCGCGCGATTCACATCGACCCGGGCAAGCCAATCCAGACCGCGGCAAAGCGCGGATCCTATACCTCAGCTCGATGAGCCTGGTGCGTCATGCCTTTCTGGGCAGTCGCGGGCCGCGCATGCGCCCAACGATCAGACTGGGTCGCGGTTAAGGCGGAGGTGCGCAACACGTATGTTTTGCACATGCCTGCGCGGCAGCGCAGCAGATCCGCACCAGCCACCCGAAGCGTCCGGTCCGACCATGGCTGTGGGGTGCCGCCGGCGGTGTCGGCCGGCGTTGGCGCCGCCTCATTCGGCGGCTTGCGCCGCCTGACCCGCGCGCGTCAGCGCCTGATCGAGATCGGCCAGGATATCCTTTACCGTCTCAAGCCCGACGGAAATCCGTACAACCTCTGGCCCTGCCCCCGCTGCGATCCGCTGCGCATCCGTCAATTGGCGATGGGTGGTTGAGGCGGGGTGCAAGATCAACGAGCGGGTGTCACCGATATTGGCAAGATGGCTGAGAAGCGTGCAGCTTTCGACCAGCGCCATGCCCGCCGCATACCCGCCCTTTAGCCCAAAGGTGAAAACCGAGCCATAGCGCCCGCCGAAATACCGGTCGGCGAGCGGCTTAAACGGGCTTCTGTCAGACCCCGCGAAAGACACCCAAGCGACCGCGGGATGCGCGGCAAGAAAGGCCGCGACCGTCGCGGCGTTGTCGCAGTGACGCTCCATCCTCAGCGATAAGGTCTCTAGCCCCAGTAGTGTCAAAAACGCATTCATCGGCGCCATCGTGGCGCCTAGATCGCGCAGCCCCACGGCGTGGTAATGGGCGGTGAAGGCCATTTCTCCTATGCTTTCGTAAAAGCTGAGCCCGTGATAGGCGGGCTCGGGACCGGTCAGCCCGCCATAACGGTCGTTCTGGGCCCAGTCGAACGTGCCTGAGTCGATCACCGCCCCGCCCATCGACGTGCCGTTGCCCGAAATGAACTTGGTCGTAGAGTGAACGACGAGGTCCGCACCCCATTCGATCGGCCGGCAGAGCGCGGGCGTTGCCATTGTGTTGTCGACAATAAACAAGATCCCAGCATCCTTTGCGACGCGGGCAAGCGCCTCAAGATCGCTGACCACCCCGCCCGGGTTGGCGAGGCTTTCGGCAAAGAGCGCCTTGGTCGCGGGACCGATGGCCGCGCGCACGGCGTCAAGATCGCCGGTATCGACAAAATCGACCTCCCACCCGAATTTGGCGAAGGTCTTTGAAAACTGCGTGATCGACCCGCCGTAAAGCCGGTTCGAGGCGACGAACCGGTCGCCTTTTTCCATGAACGGGAAAAAGGCGAGCAGTTGCGCTGCGTGGCCGCTGGCCGCACAGGTCGCGCCGCGCCCGCCCTCCAGGCTTGCCAACCGCTCTTCCAGCGCGGCGACCGTGGGGTTTGTGAGGCGCGAGTAGATAAAGCCGAAGGATTGTAGGTTGAACAGCGCCGCCGCGTCGTCGGCATCGTGGAACACGTAAGACGTGTTTTGAAAGATGGGTGTCTGGCGCGCGCCGGTCACGGGCTCTGGCTCGCTCCCTGCGTGGATCATCCGGGTTTCGAACCCATAGCGTGTCATATCGGGCGCATCCTTCGCCGGCGGGAGGAGACGATGCCGCTGTCGAACCCTCCCCAGGAAAGCTCTCGGTTGAGGCGGCCGAATTCGATCTTCGGGCAGCGGTTCATAACGACATCGAGCCCGGCCGCGCTGGCACGCGCAGCCGCGGCATCGTTGCGCACGCCAAGCTGCATCCAGATCGTGCGAATGCCCTTTTCTGCGGCCAGCGCAATGGCCTCATCCGTGATCGCGCCGGCGGCCTCGGCATTGCGGAAGATGTCGACAAAATCGACGGGCGCGGCCACCTCGGCCAGCGTTGCGACGACAGCTTCGCCCAATATCTCACCCCCCGCGTCGCGCGGATTGACCGGCAGCACGCGGAACCCCTTGGTCTGCATGTATTTCATCACGAAATGGCTTGGTCGGTTCCAGTTTGCACTGGCGCCGACCATCGCGATGGTCCGGGTGCGGCCAAGGATGTCGGCAAGGAAGGGGTCGGAATACGCAAGGTCTTGCTCCATGACACCAGCATCCGCCATCTTGGGGCGCGAGACAATGGTCCTGCGCCAGCGGCCCGGATCAGGGGCCAGAGTGTGTCGGGGAAGGGGGTGCCGGTGCCGGGACGGGTATTCATCACAGCGCCGCTGGCGACGCTTGCCGAGGCCGTTGGGGCAAAGGCGCCGTCGGACGATCCCGGCCCGCGGCTGGACCTCGCCCCGGGCGAGGAGGCGGCGGTGCTGGCAGAGCCCGGCGGCACGCTTCGCCCGATGCGCTGGCAAATGATCATGAGCGGGCGGCGCAATGCGCGCGGCCGTCCGATGATGCAGACGATCGTCAACGCGCGCGCCGAAACGGTGTTCCAAAAATATGCGTTCACCGGCGTGCGGCGCGGCGTTTTCCCGGTGAACGGCTGGTATGAGTGGACCGGCAGCCCGGGGCGGAAAACGCGCTGGGACATCCGCGCACCGGGGCGTCCGGTGCGCGCCTTTGCGGTGATTTGGGACGTTTGGCTGGCGCCGGGCGGGCGCGAGATCGCGCAAATGGCGACGCTGACGGTCGATCCGTCGGCGGATGTGCGGAAAATTCACCACCGGATGCCGGCGATCCTGGCGCCCGACCAAATAGACCCTTGGCTTTCGGGGACGCTGCAGACAGTTTCGCCAACGCCGGCGGGGCTGCTTGCTGTAACCAAAAGCGATCTGGTGTAAGCGGCGTCCGCGCGCAGCGTGCGTATGCTTAACGCGAGGTTAACGCCGCAACGCTAGCTCTGCCCCCTGACCAGATCCGGAGGGTGACATGTCCCGCGAAAAACGCACAAAGGCCGAGGAGCGCGCGCATACAGAACTGCTGCTTGAACTGTCTGAGGCCGAGCTTTGGATGCGGGAGTTTCGACTGAAGGAGGCGTTCGTGCCAGGCGATTGGGCGGAGTTGGACAAATCGGCGCCAACCCGTCCGCCGCAAAGCGAGGTGACACTGATGCTCGACAAGGATCTTGTGAAATGGTTCCGCGTCCTGGGCGACAAATGGGATCAAAGGATCAATTCTGTGCTGCGCATTTACATGTTGTCGGTGATCAGCCGGGAGGTTGAGAGCCGCGGCAACTTGGACTGGAAAGGCGACGAGATCTAGCTGCGGCGCTTGTGCGCGCGGCCATGTGGTTTGAGCCGCCCGCAGGCCCGCCGCGTGTCTGCGCTGCCGAATGCCCCGATGAGATCCCAACGCAAAAGCGGGTGTTGAAAGTCCAGGGCCTCGCGCACCCGCGATTGATCGGGTGCGCCCGTGCTCTCAGCCGCATCCCCTGGGTCCGGGCGCATCTCCTGCCGGCTGTTGTGAGCCTTGAACGCCCGTGCCGAGCTTTTTTGTTGCGCCTGAAATTGAGACCGCCAAAAGATCCTTGGAAGCGTCTTGATGGGGCGTTGTTTGAGGCGGGGCCGGCAAAAATCTTTCAGCCCTAGAGCATTTTCCGTTCAAAGCAGGTCAGTCATCATCAGAAAACGCGTTCAAG
>CALCPC010000015.1 GCA_937900975.1 uncultured Paracoccaceae bacterium | reverse complement strand
CGATATGGGCCGGTTTTGGCGCCATGTGACGGGGGACAGCCAGCTGCGCTGGATCGGCCCGGACAAGGGCGCGATCCATATGGCGGCAGGCGCCATAATCAATGCGGCCTGGGATCTTTGGGCCAAAGCGGCGCAAAAGCCCGTCTGGCGGCTGGTGGCCGAGATGTCGCCAGAGGAGATCGTGCGCCTGATCGATTTTCGCTACATCACCGATGCGCTGAACCCGGAGGAGGCGCTTACCCTCCTGCGCGCAGAGGCGCCCCAGAAAGACGCGCGGATCGCGCGGCTGCGGGCAGAGGGCTATCCCTGCTACACGACGTCGGCCGGGTGGCTTGGCTATCCCGACGATAAGCTGCGCCGGCTTTGCCGCGCGGCGCGCGCGGCCGGGTTCACGCACACAAAGCTGAAGGTGGGCCGCGACCGACAGGACGATATCCGCCGCCTTCGCATCGCGCGCGAGGAGCTGGGCGACGACATGACCATCATGGTCGACGCGAACCAGGTTTGGGAGGTCGACGAAGCCATCGATTGGCTGAAAGACCTGGCCTTCGCCAACCCCTATTTCATCGAAGAGCCGACCAGCCCGGACGATATCTTAGGCCACAAAACCATCCGAGAGGCGATTGCGCCGATCAAGGTGGCGACCGGCGAGATGTGCCAAAACCGCATTCTTTTCAAACAGTTCATCACCACCGGCGCGATCGATGTCGTGCAAATCGACAGTTGCCGGATGGGCGGCCTGAACGAGGTTTTGGCCGTCATGCTGATGGCCCACAAATACGGCCTGCCGGTTTGGCCCCATGCCGGCGGCGTCGGTCTTTGCGAATATGTCCAGCATCTGTCGATGATCGACTATGTCGCGATTTCAGGTGCCAAGGATGACCGCCGGATCGAGTATGTCGATCATCTCAACGACCATTTCCGCGAAAACTGCCTCGACGAGAACGGCGTTTATCTGGCGCCGGAGCGTCCGGGGTTTTCCATCGAGATGAAGCCCGAAAGCCTGGCCAGCCACAGCTTCGGTCCGTAAGCGGTCGGCGCTGGGGAAAGAAAGTTGAAATCCGGTTTTACAGCAGCGGCCCTTGTCGCTTAGCCTTGATGGGCACTGTGCCTGAACGCTGAACACAAAGCGGCGCCAACGCCGCACCGGGCGCGGTCGACAACTCTGGGAGGAGACCCAATGACGCTGAAAGCAATTCTCGCCAGTTCCGTGCTGGCGTTGACGGCCGCGGCTGCGGTGGCCGACACCGTGGGCATCGCCATGCCGACGAAATCGTCGTCGCGCTGGATCTCGGACGGCAATTCGATGGTCGAGCAGTTCAAGGCGGCGGGCTATGACACCATTTTGCAATACGCGGAAGACGACATTCCCAACCAACTCGCCCAGATCGAGAATATGATCACCAATGGCGTTGACGTGTTGGTGATCGCGGCCATCGATGGCACGACCTTGTCGAACGCGCTGGAGAACGCGCATTTCGCGGGTATCAAGACCATCGCCTATGACCGGCTGATCCGCGACAGCGAATATGTCGACTATTACGCCACATTCGACAATTTCAAAGTCGGCGTGCAGCAGGCCAGTTCCCTGGTCGCGGGTCTGGCAGAACGGTTTGGCGAAGGGCCCTATAACGTTGAGCTTTTTGGCGGTTCGCCCGACGACAACAACGCTTATTTCTTCTATGACGGCGCGATGTCGGTGCTGCAGCCGATGATCGATGCGGGCAAGGTCCAAATCGTGTCGGGCCAGATGGGCATGGACACGGTGGGCACGCTGCGCTGGGACGGCGCAGTGGCGCAGGCCCGGATGGATAACCTTCTGTCGGCGCATTACACCGACGCACCCGTACACGGCGTGTTGTCGCCTTATGATGGGCTGTCGATCGGGATTATCTCCTCCCTCAAAGGGGGCGGCTATGGCTCTGGCGATCTGGCGATGCCCATCGTCTCGGGCCAGGATGCCGAAATCCGCTCCGTCAAGTCGATGCTGACGGGGGAGCAATATTCGACCGTGTTCAAGGACACGCGCGCGCTGGCTGGCGTCACCGTCGGCATGGTCGATGCCCTTCTGAAGGGTGGAGAGCCGGAGATCAACGACACCACCACATACGACAACGGTGTTAAGGTCGTACCCTCCTTCCTGTTGGAGCCTGTGTCGGTCGATCTGTCCAATTGGGAAGAGGTCATCATCGGCTCGGGGTACTATACCCGCGATCAGGTCGAGTAAGCCGAAGCGCGGGCCGGGGGCGCGCCAGGCCCGCGGGTGACGCGGGGAAGGGTCAAGGCCATGACGGCGCTGCTTGAGATGCGGGGCATCACCAAGGAATTTCCGGGGGTGAAGGCGCTGGACCACGTGGATCTGACCGTCGAGACGGGTGAGATCCTGGCCCTTGTCGGCGAGAATGGCGCCGGGAAGTCGACGCTGATGAAAGTGCTCTCGGGCGTTTATCCGGCGGGCAGCTATGCGGGTGAGATCCGCTGCGACGGCGCCCCGACAGCGTTTCGCAGCATCGCGGACAGCGAGGCGCTGGGGATCATCATCATCCACCAGGAATTGGCGTTGGTCCCGCTTTTGTCGATTGCGGAGAACATCTTCCTTGGCAATGAGTGCGCCCGGAGCGGCATCATCGATTGGCGTGAGACAGAGGCCCGGACCGTCGATCTTTTGGCCAAGGTCGGGCTTCGGGAAGCGCCGCAAACGCTGATCGACAAGCTGGGCGTCGGCAAGCAGCAGCTTGTCGAGATCGCCAAGGCGTTGTCGAAAAAGGTGCGTCTTTTGATCCTGGACGAACCCACCGCTGCGCTGTCGGAAAGCGACAGTCAGGCGCTGTTGGACCTGATGCTAGAGCTTAAGTCCGAGGGCGTGACGCAGATCATCATCAGCCACAAGCTGAATGAGGTGCGCAGGGTGGCCGACAAGGTCATCGTTTTGCGCGACGGCGCGACCGTGTCCGCGATGGACGCCAAGACCGAAGCCATCGCGGAAGACCGTATCGTGCGCGACATGGTGGGCCGCGACATGGCCGAGCGTTATCCCGCGCGGACCCGCCGGGCGGGGGAGGAGATTTTCGCCATCAAAGACTGGTGCGTCTTTCACCCCGAACATGCCGAACGCCAAGTTATCCGCGATGTCAGCCTTCGCGTGCGCGCGGGCGAGGTTGTGGGCATCGCCGGGCTGATGGGCGCGGGGCGCACGGAACTGGCGATGAGCGTTTTCGGACGCTCCTATGGGCAGTCGATATCGGGCCAGGTGTCGGTGCGTGGAAAGCACGCCGATGTCTCAACCGTACCCGCGGACATCGCGGCGGGGCTGGCTTACGTGACCGAGGATCGCAAGGCCCTTGGACTGGTGCTGGAGGAGACGATCCAGCGCAATATCACGCTTGCAAACCTCCAAGACGTTTCCCGCAACCACATCCTCCAGGAGGGGGAGGAGACGCGGGTCGCCGAAACCTATCGCGCGGCGCTCAACATCCGCACGCCGGGCGTTTTCCAGCGCGTCGGCAACCTGTCGGGGGGCAACCAGCAAAAGGTCGTGCTGTCCAAATGGCTGTTTGCCGGCCCCGATGTGCTGATCCTGGATGAGCCGTCGCGCGGCATCGATGTCGGAGCGATATTTGAGATCTATGGGATCATCAA
>CALCPC010000014.1 GCA_937900975.1 uncultured Paracoccaceae bacterium | reverse complement strand
GCGTGATGACGGGCAGCAATTTTGTGCCTGCGACGATGTTCGAGGTTCACAAGCGCAAGATGAACCCGTTGATCCAGCCGCGCACGCTGCGGCCGGCGCAACTGACCTGGCTTTTGAACGCCAAGCGTGTGATCCGCTTTGCCTTTGTCCGCGATCCGGTCAGCCGGTTCGTTTCGGCCTTTGCCGACAAAATCGCGCTCGGGTCCAACGGGCCAACCTCGCATCGTGTCGAGTTGTTCGGTCATCTGGGCCTGGATGTGGAAGCGTCGGTTTCGGCCGAGGATCTGGCCGACATCTTCCGCGAAGATAAGGTTGCCCGCGACATGAACCGGCATTGGTGGCTGCAGCGCCATGGGATCGCTTTTGATCTGATCGACTACACCTTCATCGGTCATCAGAAAAGCTGGGATGCCGATTTCGCCACCGTCTCAGCCCGCATTTTCGGAGAGGCTTTGCCGGTCTTCGATACGCGCACGCGGTTTGGCCACGCGACCGTGTCGCACAAGCGGAAGCTTTCCGATCCCGCGCGGCTGGAAGGGCTGATCGCGGAGGCGTATGCCGATGATTATGCGATGCTGGCAGAGATCGCACAGCGCGGCCTGAACGCGCCGAAGGACTGGCCAAAACCGGTTAAGCGGGAGCGCAGCGAAGCCCCCCCGAAAAAGCGCCGCCGCCGCGCGGCGCAAGCGCAACAGCCAACCGAGACCAGCGCGGATAAGACGGCGGCAAGCGCCACCTGAGAGCGGCGGACATAGGCGCCGCGTCGCCCCCCGCAAGGGTCGCCGCTTGTGGATCGCCCCCGCCGCCTCGCGCCTCCCGGGCCGTCCCTGGTGCATCGCGCCTGCCGGGCCGCCCCTGGTGGATCGCGCCGCCCCTGTCGCATCGCGCCCACCGGGCCGCCCCTGTCGCATCGCGCCTTCCAGGTCCGCCCTGGTGCATCGCCCCTGCCGGGTGGCGCGTGCCGCATTGCGACCGCCGCATCGTGCTGGGACGTCGGGTTTCCGAGTTTACGTCACCAGAGAAACGGCGCCCCGGGGCGCCGGCAACACCGCCTGGCGGCCTGCGGCGCCGGCCTGGTGTTTTGCATTAATGTCCTGCGCAGCCCGGCAGGTGTGAGCTCGGCAAGACTGCCACGACCCGCGCCGCGCCAAGCTTGAGGATCTTTAGCGTCCACGGGTTTCGGGTCGTCCTTTGCGGCGTTTGCGCGTCTGCGGGACCCTTTCTGTGCCTAGAGCATTTTCCGTTCAAAGCAGGTCAGTCAGCATCAGAAAACGCGTTCAAGATCAGCATCC
>CALCPC010000013.1 GCA_937900975.1 uncultured Paracoccaceae bacterium | reverse complement strand
GGGCAGCGGCTCATCTTTGCCCGGCGCGGGCAGCGGCTCATCTTTGCCCGGCGCGGGCAGCGGCTCATCTTTGCCCGGCGCGATCCGCGCGCCCCCTGGACTTGACGCGTCGCGCACGCCGGGCTGTGGTGCGAGCGCGAGGACTTCGAAACGGGCCGTGCCGCCTTCGGGGACAACACCGTCGAAAAGCGGGCGCACGCCGATCAGGGGGTGCGGTGGCGTCAGCGCTTGCGTGAGCTGACGCTCCACCGGGCGGCGGCTGCTGTCCGCGAGGCGGAGGATCGCCGTCAACGCCAGCGGTGTTCGTGGGTCATCCACCGTCGCAAGCGGCAGCGCAAGCGTCGCGCGCCCCTCGGCATCCGTGCTGAGACCGGCGTCCTCAAGCGTCGCGATCCGTGGCGCGGGGTCGGCGTCGTGGGGCCCGAAGCGAAATCCAGGATAGCCCGCGCGGGTGTTGGTGGGGCGCAGCACCGTCTCCCCCTCAATGCTAAGCCCGGCCCCAACGGCGCGGTAAAGATAGCGCGCAGCGACGGTCACGGGCGCCGCGCCGCCTGGGCGCAGATCACCGGCGTCGGCGGCGAGCGCCATCTCGAAATCGATCCGCTCCGGCACGAAATCCTCAACCAGGAAAGCGACTTCGGTCAGCGCCGGCGCTTGCGGCGTCAGATGCAGCGCGATGCGCCAACGCCCCCGCTGTGCCGCCGGCGGCAGCGCCAAGGCCATCACCCGGCCGCCAGCGCCCGCATCCGCCAGCACACGGCGCAGATGCTCTACCCCATCGGGCCGGCGCACGATGGCCGTCAACGGCACGCCCACGATGCCGCGCGCGGCCGCATCCCGCATCAGGATGGTGGTGAAAACTGTCTCTCCCGGCCGATAGGCGCCGCGCTCTGGCGTTGCGAAAACGTCGATGGGGCCGGGTGCCGCGCGCCCCTCAACACCCCGGTCAGCCAGGTCAAAAGGCGCCTCCGTCAGGTCGAGAAACGCATAATCTTCACCCGTTTCGGCGACCAAAAGCGCCGGCGCCGCGCCGCCCGTGCCGCGGGCCAGTCTGGCCGGGAACCGGGCGTATCCCGCGGCATCGGTGACCCGGGTGGCGAGCACTGCGTTGTTGCGCGCGACAAGCGACACATCGACCCCGGCGCGCGGGGTCGCATCGCCAAGACCGTGCAGAAACGCATGAACGCCGTCGCGGCCTGTCAGGGCAGAAAGGCCCAAATCGGTGACGATAAACCATTGTGTGGCCGGCAGCGCCTCGGCCCCCGGCACCGACACCGTCATGGCATAGACACCGGGCAGAAAAGCCGTCAGCGCGTCGCCGAGCGGCAGCGCCGTCGTCACATCTTGGTTGAGCGGCCCTGCGGTTTCGGCCGTCCCCGTCCAAACCGTTTCGCCCAAATCGCGTCCCAAACGCTCCGCCTCCCAGGCGCGCAGCGGTGCGCCGACCAGATCGTCGCGCAACGCGGCGGCAAGGTTGCGGTCCAGCACGCGGCGGATGGTGACGTCGAGCCGGTCCGCGTTCACCGTGACAACGGGCAGCGTCGCACCGCTTTGGCGTGCCAACACATAGCCGCGGCCCGGGAACCGCACCGCCGGGGCGCGGTCCCGGATATAGGCGCTTTGCTCGACCGAGGCGGCCAAAACCTCACCGCTGCGGGCCGGCAGGCCCTGGCGCAATGTCAACGCCAAGCGGCTGCCATGGGTGGCACCGGTGACGCAAAGCGCGCGATCCTCCGCCTCGACCGCCAAATCGCCGGGCGGAAGCTGGACATAGGGCGCATAGTCGAAATGGCGCCCGAGAAGCGGCTCGGAAAACGCAATGCAGCCGCGCGGCAGCGCCAGATCGCTTTCAACGCGCAGGGCCGTGACGCGAAACCCGTAAAGCCCGATCGCGCGGGTTAGCGCCGCCGCGGTCTCTTGCCGCGGCGACAGCGTTTGAGAGTGGCGCAGGATCGCGATGGTGGCGCGGCCCGCGCCGTCCGCCTCCCACGCCGATGCCAGCGTGTTGAGCGCGGTTGCCGCAACCGCATCGGGGACCGCGCGCAGATAGGCGTTCAGCGCAGCGTCCTGGGCCAGCCTGCGCGCCGCGCGGCGGTCGGCGTTGGTGCCGGTGTTTTGCCGTGCCAACGCAAGCTCTGCCACGCGCAGCCAATCGCCCGCCGCATCGCTGAGCGCTGTGACCGCCAGCGCCCGGTCCAAGGCGCCAGTGCCCGCGGTGGCGATGCCCGCGCGCAGATCCGCGACCCCGACGCCGCGATCGGGATACAAGCGACCAAGCCGCGCGGCCCGGTCGACCGCCGCCGCCAACCGCGCCGGTGGCAGCGCTATGTCGGCCAGGCGCCGCGCCGCCAGGCTGCGCGCGTCTGCGCTGGGCACAGCAACGCGCATCGACACCGCCCCGTCGAACGGGACGCGATCCCCGATATTGGATTTCAGAAAACAAGCACTCGCCCTTTGATTGTAGGTGATCGCAGCGCACTCCGCCTCTGCCAAACAGCTTGCCACGCACAGATCTGCGCTGGTGTCGAAGATCGAGCGGAGGTCGCCACCGAAAAAGTCTGTGTTTTCCTCAGCAATCATGCGCCGGTCGGGCAGCGGTTGGGCAAGAGCAGCAAGCGGCGCCAGCAAAAGAAGGCAGCAAAGAAGACGGCAGGCGTTTGGCATCGGCCGCATTGGCGGGGTCCCTTCCCTAAGGCGAACAACTATGGCGAGAAGTGTGCACCCCGCGACCATTCAGCGCAATGCCCCCAGAGCCTGGGCTGCGACACCGATCGACATGGCGTTTTCAGTATCCTTTGGTATGGTGCTGTGGACGGTGCGCACCCAATCTTGGCGTTGCGGCCCATGGCTCAGCTGAGGAGTGCTGCGTGACGGAGGACCCACACGACAGCGTCGCCGCCGGGGCATCCCGGGCTTCAAGCCCGGGGTCAGAGCAGTGGGCGCGGCTTAAGCGGATCCTTGAGCACAAGATCCTGCCAAGCCTGACGATCCCGACCCAATCGGTGCTGCAGCCCAGTGAAACTTGGGATGCCGAGGACGATGCCTCCGATACGCTGGTGGCCCTGGCCGTGCAAGGGCGCGAGGATCAGGCGCGTCGCGAGATCCGAGAAATGGCCGAGGGCGGGCTGTCGTTCGAGCGGTTGCAACTTGGCTTGCTGGCGCGGGCCGCGCAAAAGATCGGCGTGCTTTGGGAGCACGATTCGCTGTCCTTCGTCGAGGCGACGCTTGCGGTCGGTACGTTGCAACGGCTGATGCATTTCGTATCGCTCGACCTTCACCGCGAACCGGTCTTCGGAATGACGCCAAAGTCCATCTGCCTGTTTCCCGAACCCGGCGCGCGGCACATTTTCGGCGTCTCCATGGCCGCGCGCTTTTTCCAGCACGCGGGCTGGCAGGTGGATTTCCTGCCCGACCCCAGCGAAAGCGCCATCCGCCGGGTGCTTAGCACCCGCCATATCGACGCCATCGGCATTTCGATCAACCAGGCCGATGCCGTCCCGGTCTGCGCAGAGATCGTGACAAGGCTGGTGCGCGATTCGCTGAACCCAAGCATCGTGACAATCGGCGGCGGATCGGCCCTAAGCCGGCGCCCGGAGTTGATCGATAAGCTGCCGGTCGACGCGGTTCTGGCCGCCGTTGAGTTCGCGCCCCGCCAAGCGGCCGCCATGATCGACGCGCGGCGCGAAGAGGGATAGCGCGCGGGGGGTGGCGAAACGACGCGCGCGCGCTTGCTCCCTCACCCCCCTGCCCCATGTTCTGGCCCGTCAAGCCAGAGGTCGGGTGTGTTAGAGCTGCAAGGTGTCACAAAACGCTATGGTGCCGTGCCGGTGCTGGCGGGGGTCGATTTGGCGCTTGCCGCGGGGGAGGCGCTTGCGCTGACCGGCGAATCCGGTTCCGGCAAAAGCACGCTCTTGCATCTGGCCGCGGCGCTGGACGCGCCGGATGAGGGCGCTATCCAGGGCGGTGGCACGCGGATTGAGGCCTTGGATGAGGCGGGGCGCGCCGAGGTGCGGCGCCGCGATTTGGCGCTTGTCTTTCAACAATTTAACCTGATCCCCAGCCTGCCGGTGACCGCCAATATCGCGTTTCAGGCCAAACTTGCCGGCCGGTTTGACCGCGCTTGGTGCGACAGTCTTGCAGCGCGGCTTGGCCTTCAGGGCCTTGGCGACCGCTACCCCGAACAACTCTCGGGCGGCCAGGCGCAGCGCGTTGCGATTGCCCGCGCGCTGGCCGCCCGCGCGCCGCTGATCCTGGCCGATGAGCCGACCGGAAACCTCGATGAGGCCAGCGGCGACGCCGCGCTCGATCTGATGCTGGATCTGGTGCGCGAGACGGGGACAGCGCTTTTGTTCGTCACCCATTCCACCCGGCTGGCGGCGCGGTTCTCCCGCCGCGCGCATCTGGCCGCCGGCCGGCTGCAACCGCCGCTGGCCGCCTGACGCCGATGACGCTGTCGCTGCTTTTGACCGCGCTTTTGTCCCACTGGCGCAGGCGGCCCTTCCAAACCGTCAGCCTTCTGCTGGGCCTTGCGGTCGCAACCGCGCTTTTCTCTGGCGTCCAAGCGCTGAATGCCGCGGCGCGGGCAAGCTATGCCCGGGCCGAAAGCTTGCTTGGCGCCGACCGGTTTGACGAGATCACGGCCCGCGGCGGACAGGCGATCCTGCTTTCGGACTATATCGCGCTGCGCCGCGCCGGTTGGCGGGTGTCCCCGGTGCTGGAGGGCGGGAGCACCGTGGACGGGCGGCCCGTGACGCTGGTCGGGGTGGAGCCGCTTTCGCTGCCCCCCGGCGCGCTTGGCGCGGGTCTTGTCGACGGCGCGGCGGCGCTGACCGGCTTTCTCGCGCCCCCCTGGAGGCTTTTCGCGGCGCCCGAAACCGCAGCGGCGCTTGCCGGCGCGGATCTGCCAGAGATCCAGGTCGTGGAAGATCTGCCCGCGGGCACACTGATCGGTGACATCGCCTTTGTCTCCGCGCGGCTGGACCGCCCTGAAGAGATCACCCGCCTGATCGTCGGGCCGCGTCAGAAACCCGGGCTTGACGCGGTGGAGACCATCGCACCGCGCCTTGTCCTGACGCCGCCGACCGGCCAATCGGACCTTGGCAGTCTGACGGAGAGCTTTCACCTCAACTTGACCGCCTTCGGCCTTTTGTCCTTTGTCGTCGGGCTTTTTATCGTCCACGCGACTGTCGGGTTAGCGTTTGAGCAACGCCGGCCGCTTTTGCGCACGCTCCGCGCGCTTGGCGCCTCGAACCGCGCTGTGATCACGGCGCTGGTGGTCGAGCTTTTGGCCCTGTCGACGCTGGCGGGGCTTCTTGGGATTATCTTCGGCTACCTGATGGCGGCTGCACTTCTCCCCGATGTGGCGGCCAGCCTTGGCGGGCTTTACGGCGCGCCGGTGGCGGGGACGCTCAGCCTTTCGCCGCTGTGGTGGGGGGCGGGCATCGGGATCAGCATCGCTGGCGCCGGCCTTGCGGCCGCAGCAAGCCTGTGGAAGGCCCGGGGGATGACGATCCTGGAACCGGTCGGGGTGGAGGCCTGGCGCGGGGCCGAGATGCGGCGGCTGCGCGTCCAACGCCTGCTGGCACTGGCCTTGGGCTTGGTGGCGCTGATCGGCTATCGCACCAATCCGGGTCTGATTGGCGGGTTTATCCTGATGGGCGGGCTTTTGATCGGTGCAGCGCTTTTGTTGCCAAGCGGTTTGGCGGCCCTTCTTCGCCACCTGGCTGCCACGGCTCGCGATCCGTTGCGTGCCTGGTTTTGGGCCGACACCCGCGCGCAGCTTGGCGGGCGGTCGCTGGCCTTGATGGCGCTTTTGCTGGCCTTGTCGGTTAATATCGGCGTCGGCACGATGGTTGAGGGGTTTCGCAAGACCTTTTTCGGCTGGCTCGATCAACGCCTCGCGGCCGAGCTTTACGTCGGCGGGCGCGACCGGGCCGAGGCAGAGGCGATCCGCGCCTGGCTTGAAGCGCGGCCGGAGGTCGACGTGCTGTTGCCGATCTGGAACGCGGATTTTCGCTATCGGGGCTGGCCGGTCGGCCTGTTTGGGATCCGCGATCACGCCACTTATCGCGACAATTGGCCGATCCTCGACGCCCTGCCCGACCCCTGGGGCAAGGTCTCCGGCGGCCAGGCCGCGTTGATCAGTGAGCAGTTGGCCCGACGCTTTGACCTCGCCCCGGGCGACACGCTGACCCTGCCGGCGCCAGAGGCGGATTGGCCGGTCACAATCGCGGGGATCTATTCGGACTACGGCAACACCGTTGGCCAGGCGATCGTCGCCCTGCCGGCCCTTTTGGAGCGCTGGCCAGAGGTGGAGCGTCTGCGCTATGGCGTGCGCGCCGATCCAGCGATGGCCGAGACCTTGGCCGCAGAATTGACCGAGGCGCTGGCGCTGGGCGACAGGCAAGTCATCGACCAATCGGCGCTGAAGGCGTTGTCGCGGCGGATCTTCGAGACAACTTTTGCCGTCACCGTGGCGCTGAACGCGCTGACGCTTGCGGTTGCCGGTCTTGCGCTTTTCACCAGCCTCCTCACGCTTTCGGCGACACGGCTGCCGCAGCTTGCGCCGGCTTGGGCGATGGGGCTGCCGCGCGCGACCCTGGCGCGGTGGGAGTTGCAGCGCACAGTGATGCTGGCCGCGCTGACGGCCCTTGCGGCGATTCCCCTGGGCCAAGGCGTCGCTTGGATCCTGACCGCGGTGATCAATGTCGAGGCGTTCGGCTGGCGCTTGCCGCTTTTCACCTTTCCCGACCAATGGCTGAGGCTTGCGCTGCTTGCCCTGGTCACCGCCACGCTTGCCGCCGCCCTGCCGGTCTGGCGTTTGATGCGGCTGCCCCCGATCACACTTTTAAGGCTGTTCTCGGATGAGAAATAACCTGGCTTTCGCCGTTCTTGCCGTCCTGTGTCTGTCCGGGCCCGCGGCCGCTCAGGGTTACGCCGGCCTTGGCCAATCGGTCGAAGGCTACGCAACCGTGCGCCCCGACACGCCGCTGCGGTTTCCAAAAGATCACGGCGCCCACCCCGATTACCGCATAGAGTGGTGGTATCTGACCGCCAATCTGCGCGACGCTGCCGGGCGCGACATGGGGCTTCAATGGACGCTGTTTCGCCAAGCGCGCGCGGCCAGCGGCCCTGACGAGGGCTGGGAGAGCCGCCAGATCTGGATGGGCCACGCGGCGCTGACCACCGCCGACACCCACCGCAGCGCCGAGATTTTTGCCCGCGGCGGGATCGGCCAGGCGGGCGTTACACGCAGCCCGCTCACCGCTGGGATCGACGATTGGGCCTTGGTCAGCGCCGACGAAACGCTGGACCAAATCCGGGTGACCGCCTCGGGCGACGATTTTTCCTATGACGTCACGCTGGTGGCGGAGGGGCCGCTGGTTCTGCAGGGCGACCGGGGCTACAGCGTCAAATCGGACAACGGACAGGCCAGCTATTACTACAGCCAGCCGCATTACACCCTGACCGGAACCGTGACACGCGACGGAGAGGCAGAGGCCGTGACCGGCACCGGCTGGCTTGACCGCGAATGGTCGAGCCAACCCTTGAGCGGCGATCAAAGCGGGTGGGACTGGTTCGCGTTGACCCTCGACGATGGTAGCCGGGTGATGATGTTTCGCCTGCGCGGGACCGACACCTTTAGCACCGGCAGTTGGACAGCCCCCGGCCAGGGGCCCGTGACGCCGGCGCCGGGCGGCGTCACGCAGACCCCGCATGCCACCCACAAGACCCCTGGCCGCGAGATCCCGGTGCGCTGGCCCCTCGCCAGGCCCGAAAAGGGCCTCGATGTGGAGGTCGCGGCCCTTAATCCCGACGCCTACATGCCGATGGTCTTTCCCTATTGGGAGGGTCCGATCCGGGTCGAAGGCAGTCATAGCGGCGTGGGGTATCTGGAAATGACGGGGTATTGAACGCGGCGTAAAACGCGCAAGGCCCGCTGCCAGTGCCGAAAGCTGCGCATAGCCGCAAGGAGGAGGGGATGATGTCTCGTGAAAAAGTGGCCGGGATCTCGGTTCTCGGCGCGCCGTTAGAGCGCTGCTCGACCGACCCGCTGACGGGCTTTTGGCGCGACGGATGCTGCAACACCGGTCCCGCGGATCGCGGCCGACACACGGTCTGCGCGGTGATGACGGCGTCGTTTCTTACGTTTTCGCGCGCGGCGGGCAACGATCTGATCACAGCGCGGCCAGAGTTCGGCTTTCCCGGCCTAAAACCCGGTGACCGGTGGTGGCTGTGCGTCGATCGCTGGGCGGAAGCGGACGACGCGGGCTGCGCCCCGCCGGTTGTGCTGCAGTCCACCCATGCGGCGAGCCTTAAGCGTGTGTCGCTGGACCGCCTGCGCGCCCATGCTTACCTCGACTGAGCGGGGGCGCGGGCAAGGTCATGCTCGCCCCCGGCGTTGGGCTGGCCGCCGGCTGAGTGTAGCCCGCCAGGAACCCCGCCGGCCTTTACCGATCCCAAAGCGTTTTGTAAAACACCTAGAGCATTTTCCGTTCAAAGCAGGTCAGTCATGATCAGAAAACGCGTTCAAGATCAGCATCCTGCTGATCTTGAGACAGCGATTTCTGATCCAATGTGAACGGAAATTGCTCTAAATGGCCCGCCGCCCGCGCCGCTTTGGCCCGATCCCACAGCCATGTGCCGTGACAGAACGGCGGGACGCGGCCGTTCGCCAAAGCACCGGGGCAAAGGCGCCGCGCAAAAGCGGCCAAAGCGCCGCGATCACGCCCGGCAGGGGCAACAGCGCAAAGGGGCGGTGGCGCGGGTCGGGCAGCGGCGCGGTTGCCAGGATCCAGAAACAGCCACAGCCGCCCGCATCCTACCCCGCCAGCGCCGCGTTCAGCGTCTCGGGCAGCGCGTTGGCCCAAGCGGTGATCGTGCCCGCGCCGAGGCAGACGACCATATCGCCGGGCCCTGCCTCCGCCCGCACCAGCGCCGGCAAATCGGCGGCGTTGGCCAGGGCCAGCGCCCGGCGATGACCGGCTTGTGTCAGCCCCGCGACCAAACTGTCGCGGTCGGCGCCGTCAATCGGCGCCTCGCCGGCGGTATAAACATCCGCGATGGCCACCACGTCGGCATCGTTGAAACACGTGCAGAACTCATCGAAAAGATCATGCAGCCGCGAGAAGCGGTGCGGTTGGTGCACGGCGATGATGCGCCCCTCACTCGCCTGCCGTGCGGCTTTTAGGACGGCGGCGATCTCGACCGGGTGATGGCCGTAATCGTCGATGATCGTGATGCCGTCGACGGTGCCGACATGGGTAAAACGCCGCTTCACCCCGCCGAACCCGGCAAGCGCGGCGCGGATCGCCGCATGCCCGATGCCAAGATGGCGCGCGACGGCGATTGCCGACAGCGCGTTCGAGACGTTGTGGGCGCCCGGCATCGGCAGGCGCACACCCTCGATCACATCGCCCTCATCGCGCAAAATCACGTCGAAGACGGCCACTCCGCCCTCATACCGAAGGTCAACGGCCCGCAGATCGGCCTGAGGGTTGAACCCGTAGGTCACGACTTTGCGGTCGTGGATCCGGCCCACCAGGGTCTGAACTTCCGGATGGTCGAGGCAGCAAACCGCGATGCCATAGAAGGGAATGTTCGAGACAAAGGTGTGGAACGCCTCGCGCAGCGCGTCGAAGCTGCCCCAATGGTCCAGATGCTCGGGGTCGATGTTGGTCACGATGGCGATGGTTGCCGGCAAACGGTTGAAGGACC
>CALCPC010000012.1 GCA_937900975.1 uncultured Paracoccaceae bacterium | reverse complement strand
GTGGTGATCGAGTCGGCCGTTGACAGGTTGACCGTCAGCCCCTCCATCCCGGCTTTTTTCAGCAGCGCTTTGGCCTGCTCGGGATCGTAGCCGCGCTGCGGGATGTCCGGATAATAGGGCATCGCCGGTGAGTGGTGGAAGTCGTTGCCGATGGTCGCCGCGCCGAAGGTGATCTTTTCCACCAGTTCTTCGCGGTTGACCGACAGCTTCAGCGCCATGCGGACATCGACATTGTCGAACGGCGCCGTGTCGCAGTGCATCGGCATCGTGATCGCCTGAGCGGACGAGCCGTTGTCGATCTCGATATTTGGATTGCGCGCCATCAGGCCCAGCGTTTTGCTTTCCAACAGGCTGGCGGCGTTGACATCGCCGGTGACCAATGCGGTCTGGCGGGCATTGGGGTCGTTGATGACGGTGAACTCACACTCATCGAAATAGGCGCCGGTGCCATGCCAGCCGTCATGGCGCACAAGCTGTGCGCCGACGCCAAACTCCAGCTCAACGATCTTATAGGGGCCGCTGCCGTCGCCCGACTGCCAGTTTGCCGTGCCATCGGCGTTCGCGGGTACGATGCAGAGGTGATAATCGGTCATCAGCCAAGGCAGGTCGGCGTTGCCCGCGGCCAGTTTGAAGGTGACGGAGTTGTCGCCGTTGTCGACGATGTCCTCGACCGTGGACAAAAGCGCTTTGGCTGCCGAAGTCGATGCCTCACCGCGGTGGTAGTTCATCGAGGCGACAACATCGTTTGCGGTCACTTTGGCGCCGCTGTGGAAGGTCGCGCGATCGCTAAGCTTGAACGTCCATTCCGTCGCGTCGGGTGTCGCCGACCATTCGGTGGCAAGATCGGGGCCAATCGAGCCGTCCTGGTTGATCATCGTCAGAAAAGAGCGGATCGTATGCACCAGGCTGATTTCAAAGTTGGACTGATACTTGCCCATGTCATGGGTGTCAGCGGTGTTGCCGTCATGCTGCGCCATCTTGTAGATGCCGCCAGATTTCGGTTGCGACAGCGCCGAGCTGGTCCAAAGCCCGGTGGCCGTTGTTGCGGTGACGCCGGCGATCAGCGCATTAGACATAAACTCACGGCGCGAGATGCGCCCCTGGCGCGCAGCGTCCGCAAGACGGTCCATCATGCTTGGCTTGATCGGAGTTTTCATATGTTGGTCCCTGTTTGAATGCCCGGTCTTAGTCCCGGATCCTTGGATGTTCTCAGACACCGTGGCGGCTGGATCCCCCGTCGCGTTGCCCAAAAACGACATAAACTTAACAAAACACGAACACGCCCGGGTGACCACCCCGTTGACAGATTTCGTTTCAACGCTTCGGGACCCAGGGCGCCGGAGCAGGCGGGCGCGCTTTGAAAGCGCGCGCAAAGCGCGGGCTTTATCCATTGGCGGGCGCGGCGGCGGGACAAATTTAGCCGAAAATCAGCTCAGGGGCCTTGTCGATAGGACGGCGGACAAGATCACGACAGCGCCTTCGCTGCGGGCGTGCCGGGGGCGCTTGACAGCGCCTTTGCTGGGGCGCGCTGCGCGGACACAGCCCGACCATCGGATGCTGCCCGCGCTTGCTCTGCGGCGGCCCGATGACAGGGGCGGAGGTCTGCCTTGGCGTGGCCTCGATGGCGATGCGGAAGGATACAGGCATCGTTGACCGCGATCCGCAGGCGCTGTCGGATGGGCGGTGGGGAGGGCGCGGATCCGTGGGCGCATCAGGACCGCGGTCTTTTCCGCAGCCTGATCGGAACAGTCTCTGAAACGCCGACGCTCCCCCCCCGGTGACCTGGAAAAATCCATGCCGCTCGGCTGCGCGCCGCCGCACCTTCGTGCAGATGTCCGGCGCGTCTGATCTCTGCCATCTTAAAGACCGCCCGGGGAGGCCGACGCTCAACGACACTGCCACCTTGCGCTGGCGCTCAATTCGGGCGCCCACCCTGTCGTGGAACCGTGCGACCAGCCGCCGGCATCTGCGCATCGCCCAATGCTCGACGCGCCACGCCGATAACACCTTCATCGTCGGGACGACAAGCCCGAGAAACGCCGAGGATGGTAGCTGATTGCAGCGTCCGGTCGCGCGACACTGCGCATGACACCCGCCCCGTCGTCACCGGCAACCCGCCCTTGGTCTGGGACGAGATGATCTGGGGCGCGATGCGGGTGTTTTGCCGGCGCAACCGACCGGTCTTCGGCTCTCCCTGCGCGTTGGATGGCGCCAATCCCCCGGCAAGCGTCGCGTAGGTGAAGGCCGAGGCGCTGGCATACACCCCAGTGCTCCGCCGCCATTCCCTCTCGACCGCATCGATACGCTCTGGCACGCCAGAGATCAGCCCGATGAAGGTCATGATCGGGCAGAGCGTGCGCAACGACCGGGTGCCAAGGCGGACGTCCAACGCGCTTGGCCGCGCGAGGACCTTCGACGCCAAGGCGGGGCCGAACATGCGGCGCTGGCCGCGCCGATCCACGAGGGCACCAACTCTATCTGAAACGCCGCCGTCATTTGCCCGGGGCCACCTTAGCCGCGATGACAGACCTCCTACCGCCCGGCGCGCTTGGGGATAGGCGTGGTGGGGCGTGACGCAGGCCGGCCCGATGGGCACGATTGTGGCCGGGATCTCGGATGCGGCGGACCCGCGGCTGATCCTGCGCGCCCTTCGTCTAGTGTATTTTTCGTTCAAAGCAGGTCAGCTTTCATCCGAAAACACCTTCAAGATCAGAGGCATTCGCATCTTTCGGCTGCGATTTCTGTTCCAATGTGAACGGAAATTGCCCTACACGCCGGCGTCGGTCCCTTCTGCCGCCGCGCTGGGCCGCGCGGGGCGGGGCGCGAGAGATGCGCGGTTGGCCCGGCAATTCCCACCCTTGCCGGCGCGCCGATGGCGTATCGCTGGGGCGGTCCGTTGTGTCTTGGCCGAAACGCGGCGCTAGGGTTTGGCGCGGTTCGGCTTCGGCCTTTCGCGGGGATTTCTTGAACCGGGATCGTCCCGGTCCGGGGCCCCTCGGCGGGCCTGGCAGCGGCGGGTCTAGTCCTTGGCAAAGCCTGCGATGCGGCCCCCTTTCTGTCCTAAGTGCTGCGTCCAAACCGGCTGCTGCGCTGGCCGGTCGACCGCATCGGCGCGGCGGAAAGCCTGCGCTGGCGGGCGTTGCCGGCCTTTGTCTGAGGCTTCCGCACTGCGGCAAAACGGCGCGGCTCTCGCGGGTTTTGCCCGAAAAATGCCCTCAAAACGGGCGAAAACGCGCAGCAATGGCAAAGAAGTCTTCTCGCAAGTGCAAGATGTTGTAGTCTCGTTGCGTCGTGGTCGCGCGGGGGGTCGTGCGCGCGGCCTCTGCACAGCGAAGCCCGGGTTTTTGTCGCAGAGAGTTTGACACTTGTAACAGTTTCGTGGGGTGCGGGCCTGTTACGCTTTTACGGTCATAAAGGGTGGAGAGGGTATGGACGGCGCCGGCACAGTTTCCGATCCCTGGTGGAAGGCCGCGGGTGCCCGGCCGGCGCGCAGCATCGATCTGCCCCCTGGCGGCGTTGCCTCCTATGCCGATGTGCTTGGTCACCGGGCGGCGCATCAGCCCGATGATATTGCCTTTGTGTTTCTGCGGGATGGCGATATCGAGCGTCAGATCACCTTCCATGCGTTGGATCAGGCCGCCCGGCGGGCGGGGGCCGCGCTGGCCAAGCGGGCGCATCGACCGCGCACGCTGCTGCTTTATCCCCAGGGGCTCGACTTCGTCATAGCGTTTTTCGCGGCGCTTTATGCCGGCGGCGTTGCCGTTCCGGCTCCAAGTCCGCGGGGAAACCGCTCGGCCCGCGCGCGGTTGGAGGCGACGGCGCAGGATTGTCGGGCGGATATCGTGCTGACGACGCCCGACCTGATGGATTTGTCCACCGCAGCGCTTAGCAGTCTTCCCGATGCGCCGCCGGTCACGACGCTGGAGGCGTTGTCCACGGCCCCCAGAGTGGACGCGTTGCCAAAGCCGCAGCCCGGGGATCTTGCGCTTTTGCAATATACCTCCGGCTCTACCAGCACGCCCAAAGGCGTGACGATCACCCATGGCAACATTCTGGCCAATCAGGCGATGATCGCCGCGCGGTTTGAGCATACGCCGGCGACCGTCACGGTTGGATGGTTGCCGATGTTCCATGACATGGGGCTGATCGGGAACATGCTGCAGCCGATTTTTCTGGGCGCCCCGGCGGTGCTGATGTCGCCGGCGGCGTTCCTGCAGGAGCCCGCGCGCTGGCTGCGCGCGATCACGGCCTATGGCGGCAACACGTCGGGGGCGCCGAATTTCGCCTATGATTTCTGCGCCGCGCGCATCCCCGCGCCGCAGCGCGCCGCGCTGGATCTGTCAAGCTGGGGGTGCGCCTACAACGGGTCCGAACCGGTGCGGGCGGCGACGCTCGACCGGTTTGCGGAGGCGTTTCAGCCCCATGGGTTCCGGCCCGCGGCGTTTTATCCCTGCTATGGAATGGCCGAGGCGACGCTGTTTATCTCGGGCGGCGGGCGCGACGCGGCGCCCGTGCGGGTAACGCGGGAAAGCGCGAGCGGCGCGACAGAAACCTTCGTCGGCTCTGGCAAAACCGGGGCAGGGCATGAGATTATGATCGTCGACCCCGAAACCCGGGCGCCATTGCCCGATGGGGCGGTTGGCGAGAGCTGGTTTGCCGGTGACAGTGTCTCACCCGGGTATTGGCAAAAACCCACGGTCAATGCGGTTGAGTTCGCGCAGGCCCCGGCGGGCCGGCCGACGGACACCCGGTTTTATCGGACCGGCGATCTTGGCTTTTTGATCGATGGCGAGATCTTCGTGACCGGCCGTATCAAAGACGTGATCATCGTGCGCGGCCGCAACCACTACCCCCATGACCTTGAGGCGACGGTTCAGGCCAGCCACCCGGCCTTGCGCGCCGACAGCGGTGCCGCCTTTACGCTGGATCTGCCGGGGCGCGAGGCTTTGATCATCGTCAACGAGGTTGAGCGCACGGCGCTGCGCAGCCTGAACACCGACGAGATCGCAGGCGCCGTCCGCGCCGCTGTGACCCAAACCCACGGGCTGTCCGTGGCCGCCGTGGTCTTGCTGAAGGTGGGCGGCATTCCCAAAACCTCCAGCGGGAAGATCCAGCGCCGTTTGACACAATCGAAATACCGCGCCGGCACATTGCCGGTTGTGGGCGAAAACCGGCAGGGACGGGCGCTTAACGCCGCCCTGGCGGCGACCCAAGACAAGACAGCCCGCGCGGAAGGGGACGCGCGGGACCCCAGCAGTGAGGAGTGAGAGAGATGACCGTCGCAGACAACATTGACACCGGCCTATCGCGCAAGAAACGACCGGGCTCCGAAACCTTTCCCGAGGGCATTACGGTCGAGCATGATGCGTTCAAGCCGATCCAAAAGATCCATGCCATATTGATTGCCGTCGTGCCGCTGGTCGGCACCCTTGTGGCGCTGTGGATGGCGTTCACGGTGGGGGTTAGCTGGCTTGATCTGTCGCTCTTCCTGATCCTTTACATCTTTACGATCTTCGGGATCAGCGTTGGGTACCACCGGCTGTTCTCGCACCGCGCGTTCAAGGCGAAAACCAGCGTGCGCGTCGCCCTGGCCATCGCGGGTTCGATGGCCGCCCAAGGCTCGGTTGTCTACTGGGTCTCAAACCATCGCCGGCATCATCAATACACCGATGTGCTGGGCGACATACACTCGCCTATCGTCAATGATGAGCGGGAGATGGGCTATTGGGAGGGGTGCTGGCACTCTCACATGGGGTGGACGTTCGACCATAAGATGACGAACGCCCTCAAAGTCGCCAAAGACCTTTACCGGGATCAGGCTGTCGCGCGGGCCAACCGGCTTTACTATGTTTGGGTCTTTCTCGGCCTTGCATTGCCCGCGGTAATCGGGGGTTTGGTCACCATGACCTGGATGGGCGCGTTCACGGCGTTTTTGTGGGGCGGGCTGGTGCGCATGTTCCTCAGCTATCACACCGTCAATGGGATCGATTCGATCACCCATCTTTTCGGCTCCCAGCCGTTCAAATCCGAGGATCACAGCCGCAACAACCCGCTTTGGGCGTTTCTGACCCTGGGCGAGGGCTGGCACAACTATCACCACGCCTTCCCGTCTTC
>CALCPC010000011.1 GCA_937900975.1 uncultured Paracoccaceae bacterium | reverse complement strand
GTCGCGGGGCGGTGTGCCGGCCTTCTTCTGGCCGATCTGGCCCGGCGCGCGGATTAAGGGCGCGCGGGGTGGAGCCTCCGGGATTTTGGCGCAACCCGCCTGCCGCCCCAGGTCTTGCGGCCCGGGCGCTTGCGCCGCTCTCCTGGCTTTGGGCTGCCCGCACGGCACAGCGGATGGCGACACCGCCCCGGATCCGCCCGCCCGTGCCGGTGATCTGTGTCGGCAATCTCAGCGCCGGGGGCACCGGCAAAACGCCGGTCGTCATCGCCCTTTTGGAGCGGTTGGCCAAGCACGGCCCGCACGCGTTAAGCCGGGGATATGGCGGACGGCTGACGGGCCCCGTGGCGGTAGAGCCCGCGCACCACACCGCCGCCGATGTTGGCGACGAGCCCTTGCTTCTTAGCGCCTTTGCCCCCGCATGGATCGCGCGCGACCGGGCCGCCGGCGCCGCGGCGGCGGTCGCCGCCGGTGCCGGGGTGCTGGTGATGGATGACGGATTTCAGAACCCGGATGTGGCCAAATCGCTGTCGCTCCTTGTCGTGGACGCCGAAACGGCCTTCGGCAACCAGCGTGTGATCCCTGCGGGGCCGCTGCGTGAACCGGTGGCGGCGGGTCTTGCGCGCGCCGATCTTCTGGTCACACAGGGCCCGCCAGCGGCGCAACACACGCTGCTTGACCGGGTGCCCGCGCTTACCCCATTGCCGCGCCTGCGGGCAGAACTGCGCCCGCTTGAGATGGGAATGCCCTGGGCGGGCTTGCGTGTTTTGGCCTTTGCCGGCATCGGACGCCCCGCCAAGTTTTTCCGCACGCTCGAGGGTTTGGGGGCCGAGATCGTTGCAACCCGCAGCTTCCCCGACCATGCCCCGCTTGGCCGGCCGGTCTTGCAACGCCTGATCCGGACCGCGCGGGACGCGCGTGCCCAGCTTGTCACCACCGAAAAAGACGCCGTTCGCCTGCCGCCCGAGATCCGCCGCGACGTCCTGGTGCTGCCCGTGCGCCTGCGCGCCGCGGATTGGGCGCCGCTTGACCGGGCGCTTGCCGCGCTTTGGTCCGGGACGGGTTGATCGGGCGCCGCACAGCCCGTCTTGCCTTTGGCCGCGATGCACGGCATGACATGCCACCCGGTCGCGGGGCAAAAAGGGGGTGGATGTGACACTGACGGCAGACGATGTGGCCCAGGCCCACGCCACCATCCGCGCCGACACGATGACCACGCCAACCGTTCGCGCCACGCGCCTGTCGCTGCACTATGGGTTCGACCTTTTTCTAAAGCTCGAGAACCTCCAGCACACGAACTCCTTCAAGGCCCGGGGCGCGCTGGCCAAGATCCTGTCGCTGACCGAGGACGAACGTGCGGCGGGTGTGATCGCCTGCAGTGCCGGCAACCACGCCCAAGGCGTGGCCTATCATGCGGATCGTCTGGGATTGTCCGCGCTGATCGTGATGCCCGAGGGCACGCCCTTTAACAAAATCAAGCGGACCGAGGATTTCGGCGCCGCCGTCACGCTTTACGGCCAGGGGTTCGATGCGGCGATGGCCCATACCCGCACGCTGGCGGCGGAACGCGGGATGACGCTGATCCACCCGTTCGACGACCCAATCGTGGCCGCCGGTCAAGGCACGGTCGCGATTGAGATGCTGGAGGCTGTGCCCGATCTCGACGTCCTTGTTGTGCCCGTTGGCGGTGGCGGGTTGATTGCGGGGATGGCGGTGGCTGCAAAGGCGATCAACCCAAAGATCGAGATTATCGGCGCCCAAGCGCATCTTTTCGACGCGGTGAAAGCGGATTTCGACGCCAGTTCCACCCATTTCGGCGGCGCCACCCTGGCCGAGGGGATCGCGGTTCGCGCGCCGGGTGCGGCGAACCTTGCGGTGATCCGGCGCCTGGTAGACCGGG
>CALCPC010000010.1 GCA_937900975.1 uncultured Paracoccaceae bacterium | reverse complement strand
CGAGCCGGTCACGGTGGTCTCGGTCGGCATTTACGGCGTGACCCTGGCGATGATGCTGTTTTGTTCGGCCGCCTACCATATGGTTCGAATTGCGCGCTGGCGCGGGGGTCTGCGTCGGATGGATCATACGGCAATTTTTCTGAAGATTGCGGGCACTTACACGGCTTTTGTGCTGCTCGGCGGCGGCAGTTTGGTGCTGTTGCAGGCGATCTGGCTTGCCGCGATCCTGGGCGCGCTGATGAAGATCCTGGATCCCGTGCGGTATCATTGGGCGGCGCTTGCGCTTTATCTTGCGATGGGTTGGGCGGGCGCCTTTGCCGGCGACGCGTTGATCGGGCAGATGAGCGGGCCGGGCCTGATCCTGATCCTTATCGGCGGTGCGATCTACACGGCGGGTGTCGCGTTCTTTTTGTGGGAGGTTTTGCCCTTTCACACCACGATCTGGCATCTCTTCGTCTTGGTCGCGAGCGGCGTGTTCTACGCCGCCGTCGTGGTGGAGCTAGCCCGGGCGCCGGTTGTCTGACGCCTCACGCCCGGCGCCCAAACGGCGGCTAAGCGCCCTTGCGGATCAGCCAGGTTTGCCGGGGAAAACGGCTGTCATCGCTTACGACAACGCTGTGCCCATGCTCAGCACAGAAATGGGGCACGTCGAGCAGCGCGGCAGGATCGTCCGTCCAGACGCGCAGCGTCTGACCCGCGCGCAAAGGCGCTAGGCGTTTGCGGATTTTTAGCACGGGCAGCGGACACTTAAGACCGGTGGCGTCAAGGTCGGGGTGGGGCGCGTCGTCGGAGGTCATGCCCCAAATATTGCGCGCCGACGCAACAGGGCAAGGGGGGCGTGCGGCCTACGCGAATGTGACGTTTGCAACATGGCATCGGGGCGGAAACCGCGCTAGGTTTCCCCCGGCTTAGGAAAGGGACGGCCCGGTGTTTGGAGTGGACATTTTCGATGCGGCGCTGATGCCGGCGCTTTTCGTTGCGCTGGCCGCCGGGATGCTCAGCTTTCTGTCGCCCTGCGTGCTGCCCATCGTGCCGCCCTATCTGGCCTACATGGCCGGCACCACGTTGGAGGAGGGGCGCAGCCGCGTCGGCGACCGCCGGGTTGTCGCGGCGGCGGCGTTCTTTGTGTTGGGTCTTTCGACGGTCTTTGTCTTTTTCGGTCTGGCGGCGTCCTCACTTGGGCGCATGATGCTGATGTACCAGCGCGAGATGGCCATCGCCTCTGGCCTTGTGATCATCCTCTTCGGGCTGCATTTTCTCTACGTTCTGCGGAGCCCGCTGCTCTACCGCGAGGCGCGGCTTGATGCCGGCAACCGCGGTGGCAGCGTGTTCGGGGCCTATG
>CALCPC010000009.1 GCA_937900975.1 uncultured Paracoccaceae bacterium | reverse complement strand
GATCCGGTCTGGATTGATATCGACCTGGATGATCGCCGCGTCTTTCGGCCAATAGTCGATGCCATAGCCCGGCAGCGTCGAAAACGGGTTCAGCCGTGTGCCAAGCGCCAGGACGACGTCGGCCTTCGAGATCAACTCCATCCCCGCCTTGGACCCGTTATAGCCAAGCGGGCCGGCGAAAAGCGGGTGGTTGCCGGGGAAGGCGTCATTGTGCTGATAGCCGCAGCAGACCGGCGCCGACAACCGCTCGGCCAGTGCCGCCGTGTCGGCAATCGCATCGGACAGCACCACACCGGCGCCGGACAGAATGACGGGGAATTTCGCCTCTGAAAGCAGTTTGGCGGCCTCCGACACCGCCGTCTCGCCCCCGCCCTGACGCTCCAACCGCACGACCTGCGGGATCTCGATATCGACCACCTGGGTCCAATAATCGCGGGGCACGTTGATCTGCGCCGGCGCAGACCCGCGGATCGCCTTTTCGATGACCCGGTTCAAGACCTCGGCAATGCGCGAGGGGTCGCGCACCTCCTCCTGATAGCAGACCATATCGCGGAACAGCGCCATCTGCTCCACCTCTTGAAAGCCGCCCTGACCGATGGTCTTGTTGGCCGCCTGAGGCGTAACCAACAGCATCGGGGTGTGGTTACAATAGGCGGTTTTGATCGGCGTCACGAAATTGGTGATGCCCGGGCCGTTCTGGGCGATGGCCATCGACATCTTGCCCGTGGCGCGGGTGTAGCCATCGGCCATGAAGCCCGCGTTGCACTCATGCGCGCAATCCCAAAACGTGATGCCGGCCTTGGGGAAAAGGTCGGAGATCGGCATCATGGCAGAGCCAATGATGCCAAACGCATGACGGATGCCATGTCTTTGGAGCACCTTCACAAAGGCTTCTTCGGTCGTCATCTTCATGGCGCATCTCCCCGTCGCATCGGCCTACCCGCGGGCCAACGCCATTCTTTAGTCCTCGATTGCGAAGGGCAGCGTGAACTCCGCCGTCTCGTCCGAGGCGATATCGTTCGCGCGGATGCGGATTTGGTATTCCCCAGAATCAAACCCGTCAAGCTCCAGCTCCATGGTCAAAAACAGCTCCCGGACGGCCCGGCGGGATGCCAGGCGCACGGTTTGAAACCCCTCTTGCCGAAAAAGGCTTTCGCCGCCCGAATCCAACACCTCAACATCGAGATCGAGGCCGAATTCGAAGCCATCCAGCGTCTCGATATAGGCATAGCCCGAGGGTTCGGCGTAAATCAGGATGTTCTCGCCCTGACGAAAGGCCGCACCCTTGCGCTCAACAACATCGCCGATCAGTTCCGCGGGGCGGTCGACGAAGGCCACGGACTGCACGCTGAGCGGCGAGATATTCCAAGCGGCGGCATAAGCCTCGCGCGCGGAGTCGAGCAGCGTGGCCTGCGCCGCCGCCGCGGGTGCCGCCAACAATACGGCGGCGACAATCGATCTAAACATAACGGTCCCTTGTTACATCCAACGGGCACAAGAGTAAGACATCTGGGCGTTTTTATGATTTAGCCTTTGCCCTTCCAAGGCACCAGCCAGTTCTCGGCAAGCCGCATTAAGATGTCGATGAAATACCCGATCAGGCCGATCACAATGATCCCCATGATCACAATATCGGTCAGCTGAAACTTGGACGCGACCATGATCATCATGCCAGAGCCCTTTTCGGCGGCCACAAGCTCTGCCGCGACGACGGTGCCCCAGCACACGCCCATTGCGACACGAGCGCCCGTGAAGATCTCGGGCAGCGCATTGGGAAAGATGACCTTGCTCAGGATCTGCCATTTCGACGCACCGAGCGAATAGGCCGCGTGCACTTTCGACAAGGCGACGCCCGACACGCCGGCGCGTGCAGCAATCGCCATAATCCAAAGCGCTGCGAGGAACAGCAGGATGATTTTCGCGGTCTCGCCGATGCCCGCCCAGATAATAACAAGCGGGATCAACGCCAGCGGCGGCACCGGGCGCATGAATTCAACAATCGGGTCAAAAGCGCCGCGTACCCAAGAGTTCAGCCCCATCGCGATGCCCAGCGGGATGCCCACCAGCGCGCCGCAAACGAACCCTGCGATGACCCGGAAAAGCGACCAGCCGACATGCCCACCCAGCGTGGTATCGCGGTAGCCTTCGTTCCAGATCTGGACAAAGCTCGACACCACTTTTTCGGGCGGGGGCAGATAGATCGGATCGGTTTGGAGGCCGAGCGCGGGCCGGAAGAACAGCGTGCTGCGCGGCGTCACCAGAACCTCGCCGCCCGGCACCGCGACAGTGTCGCCGGGGCTGACAGCGCGGCCATTGATCGCGCTGATCGTCATACCCTCGCCCCGGTCGGCATCGTTGCGCAACACGCGGACGGTGGCGCCGATACGGACGGTTGTCTGGACATAATCGTCGCGGGCGACGCCATCGGTGTCTTCGGGCGGCGCGGGGGGCGGGCTGGCCTCCTTATCGATGACCAGCACGGTGACGTCGGCGTCATGGGTTTGGCCATCGGCCTCGGTCACCGTATAGCTAAATCCTGTCTCTCCCTCAAACGGCGCTGGCACATGCAGCGGCACCCAGGCGGAGCCCGTAAACATGCCCCAAAACAGAAAGATCGTGGTGATCGAGACGATTGAGGCGACACGGTTCGCCGTCACCGCGCTTTCATCGCCAAAGGTGACCGTTTTGCGCGCGACAAACGCGTCCTTGCGCAGTCCCAGTGGTCCCAAAATATCCATCAGGACGCCTCCGTCCGACCCATGATTTCCTCTTCCATATCCCAGATCATCGACAGGATTTCTTCGCGCGTCGTGGCGAAATCAGGGTGCTTTTTGACCTCGCGCAGGTCGGCGCCCACGCCAAGCTCTGCAAACGGCAAGCGATACTCCCGGTGGATCCGACCCGGGCGCGGCGCCATCACGACAAGGCGTTCGCCCAGCAAAAGCGCCTCCTCCACCGAGTGCGTGATCAAAATGATCGTCTTTCCCGTCTCTTTCCAAAGCTTCAGGACCAGGCCCTGCATCTTTTCGCGCGTCAGCGCGTCAAGCGCGCCAAGCGGCGCATCCATCAAAATAAGATCGGGATCGTTGGCCAGACACCGTGCCAGCGCCACACGCTGCTGCATGCCCCCGGACAGCTCGTAAATCATTTTAGAGCCGAAATCCTGCAGACCGCCCGTCTGCAAAAGCGAAGAGACCAAAGCGTCGGTCTCACCCTTCGGCATGTTTTTCATGCGCGGGCCAAACGAGATGTTGTCCGAGACGTTCATCCATTCAAAAAGCGCGCCTTTTTGAAAAACCATGCCCCGTTCGGGATCCGGGCCCAGAACCTCGCGGTCGCCAAGCCGGACGACACCGTCGGTTTGCGCAAGGAACCCGGCAAGAATATTCAAAAGGGTCGTCTTGCCGCAGCCCGAAGGGCCGAGCACGGACATCAGCTCGCCCTGCTTGAGATCGAGATCGATATTTTTCAGCGCTTCGACCGAGCCGCCGCCCGGCAGGGTGAAGGTCATCGAGACGCTCTCGATGGCAAGATCAGACATGGCCGCCCCCCGGGTTTGAAGGGCCGGGGCGGGTGCCCCGGCTTAGAGTTTTCAGCGTCGCTTACATCTCGGCCGCTTCCGCCAGGAACGAGGCGTTGACCGCACCCTCATAGCTTTCGCGCGCCGCGGGGATGTTGCCGGTTTCGACGAAGAAATCGCCGACTTCCTTAAGGAAGGTCTGCGCACCGCCGCCGAACCAGGCGTCGGAGAGCTGGGTCTCAAGATCTGGGAACACGAACCCCGCCAGTGTCGCGGCGGTGTCTTCCTCGCTCATCCCCGCCGTTTTGGCGATCACGGGGATCATCTCATCGGCGCCGCCATCGGCGAACTGTGCGTTCATGTCGGCGGTGACCTTCAGGAAGGTCGCGACGATATCGGGGTTCTCGGCGCCGAAGGCTGTCGGGATGACCGTGGCGTCGAACACTTTGATGCCAAGCGCTTCTTTCTCGGCGCCAGTCAGCAGAATGTTGCCATGCTCCTTCATCCGGCGCAGCGAACCACCCCAGCCGCACACCATATCAAGATTGCCGCCGGCAAAGGCCGCGGCGCCATCGGGCGGCGCCATGTCGACGATGTCCATCGTGGACGTGTCGACGCCGAAATGCGCCATCTGCTTGAGAAAGCCGTAATGCGCGGCGGTGCCGATCGGCACGGCGACTTTCAGACCTTCCAGATCGCCGGTGTTTTCCTGTGTGATCCCAAGGCTTTCCTTCACGACGCAATTGTCGTTCTCGGAATAGCTGACGGCCACGTCGACCACCTGCAGGTCCTGCCCGGCCGAGGCCGCGACCACGAAGGGCGGGATGCCTTGGCTGAAGCTGATCTGCACGTCGCCCGAGGCCATCGCGGCAGACATCGCCGTCCCGGTGTCGAATGCGCGCCAGTTGATCTTAAGGCCCAACGCCTCTTCATAGGCGCCGGTGGCTTGGGCGTACTGGTTGGGGGTCGGCCATTCCAAAAAATAGGCCACGGTGATTTCTTCAAGGTGCCCCCCTGCAACGGCCGGAAGGCCAAGCCCAAGGGTCAACGCTGCCGTCCCGGCAGCCAGTGCGGATTTAAGTGTCATCGTCGTCTCCCTGACGGATTGTCCGGCAGCGGTGTCTCCCGCTTGGGCCGGCGATAGGGTTAAGGATGCAGTGCGCCAGCGTCATGTACCAGCCGGCGCGGCACGCCGCGCGCTACCGAACCGAGTTTTTAGGCGGCGCGCAACACATTTGATGAAATCGGTTGCAATTCGCGTCGTCGATGGTCGCCGAGGCGGCGGTTTCCGTCTTGCCACACCCTGGCAGACTGGTGTTGATTGGCGGCAACGTAATCGGGCGGTCGGGGTGTGTCTGGCGATGTTGGCCGGACCCGCGCGCTGTTGCTGGGAGGTTCAGAATGCAGTATCGGGGCAACTCGCTTGAGCAGCATTGGATGCCGTTCACGCCCAATCGCCAGTTCAAATCCGCGCCGCGCCTGATCCGTCGGGCGGAGGGTACGCGGCTGTGGAACCAAAATGGCGACCGGCTGATCGATGGGTCTTCGGGGCTTTTCTGTTCCCCCGCAGGCCATTGCCATCCGAAAATCATCGAGGCTGTGCACGCCCAGATGAAGCTGAACACCTACGCCGCCCCCTTCTGCCTTGGGCAGGACGGCAGGTTTGCGCGGGGGGGGGGGGTGGGGAGGCTGGGGCCGGGGCCGGG
>CALCPC010000008.1 GCA_937900975.1 uncultured Paracoccaceae bacterium | reverse complement strand
GCTCGACTGCGCGCTCGGGCCAAGTCCGATATCCTGCTGGCACGGATCGGCCTGACCCGCAGCACCCGCCGGCGGCGCGACCCCGACCACCGGGCCACCGGTGGGCACCGCGCTGCCGGGCGTGGCGCGCAGCGTCGCTGTGACATCGGCCGCGATCTCATCCGCCTCGGTCAAAGGCTCCGCTTCGGGAAGCGGCGGCTGGGCCACGTCCGGGAAGGGGCGGAAATCGGTGACGCCGGGGCTGGCGAAAAGGGGCGAGTCCACCCGGGCCGGGCGCGGTGGGTCGAACGGACCGGGCAAGCCAACCGGCACTTGCACACACGCGCTGAGCGCTAGCAGCAGCGCCAAGGCGCTGCCAGATCTTTGCAAGGATGTCATGGTCCTGCCTCGCCTGCTGTCACGCCTGCTTTACCACCAGTTTGGCGCATGATGCGCGAAATCCGCAGCTTTTTCCAGTGCGGAGGCGATATTGAGCATCTCCCCCTCCTCCCACGGCCGTCCGATCAACTGCAGGCCGAGCGGCAAGCCGTCGCTGTCAAGCCCCGCGGGCACCGATACGCCCGGCAAACCGGCAAGGTTCACGGTCACGGTGAAGATGTCGTTAAGATACATGGCAATCGGATCCGCATCGGCCATTTCGCCGATGCCAAAGGCGGCGGAGGGTGTCGCGGGCGTAAGAATTGCGTCAACGCCGTCGGCGAAAACGGTCTCGAAATCGCGTTTGATTAAGGTGCGGACCCGCTGCGCCCGGCGATAATAGGCATCATAAAAGCCCGCCGACAGGACATAGGCGCCGATCATGACGCGCCGCTGAACCTCTGGCCCGAAGCCTTCGGCGCGGGTCCGCTCATACATCTCTGTGATGCCCTCGCCCTGGCGGATCTCGGCCCGGTGGCCGAAGCGCACGCCATCATAGCGCGCGAGGTTCGACGACGCCTCCGCCGGTGCGATCACGTAATAGGCCGGCAGCGCGTATTGGGTGTGGGGCAGCGAGATATCCACGATCTCGGCGCCCGCGTCGCGCAGCATCGCGGCGCCGTCGCTCCACAGCGCCTCGATCTCCGCTGGCATCCCGTCCATGCGATATTCCTTGGGGATGCCGATGCGCTTGCCACGGATGTCGCCGGTCAGCGCCGCCTCGAAATCCGGGACAGGGCGCGGGGCGGTGGTGCTGTCGGCCGGGTCATGGCCGGACATCACGCCCAGCATGATGGCGCTGTCCTGCACGGTTTTCGTCATCGGCCCCGCCTGGTCGAGCGAGGAGGCGAACGCCACGATCCCCCAGCGAGAGCATCGCCCATAGGTCGGTTTCACGCCGACAATCCCGGTAAAAGCCGCGGGCTGGCGGATCGAGCCGCCGGTATCGGTTCCGGTCGCTGCAACGCAAAGATCGGCCGCCACCGCCGCCGCCGACCCGCCCGAGGACCCGCCGGGCGTCAGGGGCGTGTTGCTGCCGGACCGGCGCCAAGGGTTGATCGCCGGGCCGTAGACCGAGGTTTCGTTGGAGGAGCCCATCGCGAACTCATCCATATTAAGCTTGCCCAGCATCACCGCGCCAGAGGCCCGCAACTTGGCCGATACGGTGCTTTCATAGGGCGGCACGAACCCGTCGAGAATGTGCGACGCGGCCTGGCTTCTTACGCCCTCGGTGCAAAAGAGGTCCTTGATGCCGATGGGCACCCCGGTCATCGGGCCCGCCGTCCCGCTGCGCAGCTGCGCATCCGCCGCGCCCGCGCGCGCGCGCGATCTCGGGCGTTGGCGTCACAAATGCGTTGAGCGCGCCGGCCTTCTCGACCGCCGCAAGATAGGCCTCCGTGACCTCAAGGGCCGTAAACGCGCCCTTGGCCAGGCCGTCGCGCAACGCGGCGATTGTCAGGCCGCGGGTCATTCGACAACCTTTGGTACGGCGAAGAAGCCTTCGCGCGTCTCGGGTGCGTTGGCCAGCACCTGATCCTGGATCCCACCGGCCGTGATCGCGTCGTCGCGCAAGGGCAACGCCATCGGCGTGACAGAGGTCATCGGCTCCACCCCGTCGACATCGACCTCCTCCAACTGCTCCATAAAGGCCAGGATGCGGCTTAGATCCTCCGCCAGCGGGGCGAGCCGGTCTTCCGTCACCTCGATCCGCGCAAGATGCGCGACGCGGCGCGCGGTCTCTTTGTCGATGGCCAATGGACGGCCCTCCTCAGCAATGCCAGCGCAGGGTTTGGGGCGGTGTATCGCCCGCGCCGGACCTCTGCAAGTGGTCAGGCCCGCTGGTCTTTGGGTGAGCCCATGACGACATAGGTCGTGATCGCCGTGACTTGCGGCAGCGTGCCCAAAACCTCCGTGTGAAAGTCCTTATAGCGCGCCAGATCCGGCGCCTCGACCCGCAGAAGGTATTCGACCGCGCCGGTCACGTTGTGGCACTCAATGACTTCGGGGGCGGCGTCCATCGCCCGTTCAAACGCCCGTTGGGCGGCCTTCGTGTGCTCATTCAACCCCACCGTGACATAGGCGGTGAACCCGATGCCCAGCGCGACCGGATCAAGCACCGCGCGGTATCCTTTGATCAGACCCGCGCGCTCCATCTCTTGCACCCGCCGGAGACAGGCCGAGGGCGAAAGGGCCACACGCTCGGCCAGATGGAGATTGCTGATCCGGCCATCGGTCGAGAGGATTTGCAAGATTTGCGTGTTTATGGCGCCTTGATGAGGCATCTGTTGCGAAACTTGATCGTTTCACGGGATCTTTGCAAGCAAATGCGGGCCGAGATGCGCGATGGTTGCGTTCCGCTGTGTGAGGAGAGCCCGATGCCGCTTGACCATGTGTCCGCCCTGATTGTCTTTGCGCTGGTCAGTTCGATCACGCCGGGGCCCAACAACCTGATGCTGTTGGCGTCCGGGGCGAATTTCGGCTTTCGCCGGACGGTTCCGCATATGCTGGGGATCTCGATCGGCTTTACGCTGATGGTGGCGTTGGTGGGCGTCGGCTTGGCCGGCATCTTTATCGCGGTGCCGGCGTTGCGCCGCGTCCTAACGGTCGTCAGCGTGATGTACCTGCTTTATCTGGCGTGGAAGATCGCGACCGCAGCGCCGATGGGCGCGCCCAGCGACACCGCGCGCCCGATGACATTCCTCGGTGCGGCGGCGTTCCAATGGGTCAATCCCAAGGCCTGGGCGATTGCGCTGACCGCCGTCACGCTTTACGCCCCAACGCAAAGCTTTTTGGCGGTGCTGGTCGTCGCGCTTGTCTTCGGCCTGGTCAATCTGCCGGCGATCACGGTTTGGACACTGGGTGGCGGGGTTGTGCGGCGGATCCTGTCCTCGACGCCGCGGCTGCGGATCTTCAACGCGACAATGGCTTTGCTGCTGGTCGCCTCACTGCTCCCAAACTTGACCTGGTAGGGGGTGGCGCACCAGGACGAGGATCATCCAACCCAGCATCACCCCGTTCAGAATGTGCCAAAGAAAATGGGTGCCAAGGGGAAGGGCTGCGCAGACCGCCGCGTCCACCGTACGAAAGGTGAGCGACAGCGCAAGGATCGCGGCACCGATGATCAGCCCCCGACCCGTTGCCGGGGCGGAGCGCAGCAGCAAAAGGCCATAGACCGCGATCAGGATGGCGACAGGCACATAGCCGAGAGAGCCGTTAAGCGGCCCGGTCAGCGCGCCGACACCCGCGGCTGCGAGATAGGCGTAAGGAAAAAACAGCACAACCGCCCCGCCGCCGGCCCACCAAGGCAGCGCGAAAAAGCGCTTGGTGGCAAAGTAAAGATAGATCAGAATAAAGGTCTGGATCGGCACCACATCGGTCAACAGCGCCCAGCGCGTGGCGTGGGTGTGGAAAAGATAAGATCCACGCCCGATAAGGGCGAGGTTGGCGGTCAAAAGAACGGCGCCCGCGTCGCGCCGAACCGCGGGATGCTGCCAACAGAAAAGTGCTGCCAGCAAAAACGCCGCGTTGGTCAGCGCGTTCACAGGCTCGGCCCAATAACCGGGGTCAAGCCGCTCACAATAGGCGTTGATCTGCTCGGTCCAGTCCATGTGGCGTCTCCCATTCTGCGGCGTTGCAAGAGCGTGACCGCTTCGGCAAACTTGGGCCAAATGGTGCGGAGGCCAAGCGATGAAAGTGACCTGGTTGGGGCATTCGGGATTTCGGATCGAGATCGAAGACGCGGTGTTGCTGGTCGACCCTTGGCTGACCGGCAACCCTCTTTTTCCAGCGGCGCGGCGGGCAGAGGCGATTGCCGGCGCCACCCATGTTCTGGTCAGCCATGGGCACGGCGATCATGCGGGCGATGCCGCAGCGCTTTCGGCAGAGCTCGGCATCCCGATTGTTTGCATCTATGAATTGGCGACCCTCTGGTCGGGTTGCGACGGGGTGACGACGCTGGGCTTTGGCAAGGGCGGGACGGTCGAACTTGGGGCGGTCGCCGTGACATTGGTGCATGCGGTGCACTCCTCCAGCATCGACATGACGGGGGATGGGCCGTCGCTGGCAGGGACCGAGGCCGGGTTTATGATCGCCGGCGAGGGGCACACCATTTATTTCTCAGGCGATACGGATGTTATGGCCGATATGGCCGTTTTCGCCGATTTGCACGCCCCCGATATCGGCATTCTGTGCATCGGTGGGCATTTTACAATGGATCAGCAGCGGGCGGCCTATGCCGCGACGAAGTTCTTCGATTTCAAGACGCTGATCCCGTGCCACTACAAAACCTTCCCGCTGCTGGCGCAAAACGCGGATGTCTTGAAGGCCGCGGTCGGCGGGCTTGACGTGCGAGAACCTGAGATCCTGGTGCCGATTGTGTTTTAGCGCAAGTCGCTCTGGCTTAGATCGAAAATGCAGATCTTACGGGAAATCGGCGCTCGGCAATAAGGCTGGTTTTTGTCCTATATGACCTGGCCTGAGGCGGCGCAGCGCAGATCCACTGCGTTAGGAGAAAGCTGCCCCGGGGCGCATCAGTATTCCGTTTGGCGGCTGAGCGCTCGGGAGGCTTGGGGAAGCGCCGGGTGGGGGGGAGCGAGAGGGCCATGCTCCCGGGTCCCCCGGGTGCCCTGCGGCTGCGCCGCCGGCGCCGCCTTCGGCGGCGATGGCCCGGCGCCCGGCCCTAGAGTTCCCTCAAAACGGTCTACCGCAGGGCTGCGAAAAAGTCCTGCAGCAGCTGTGCCGCTTCGGCCGCTTCGATCCCACCGTAAACCTCAGGCGTATGGTGACTTTGGGATTGTGAGAAGATCCTAGCACCCTGTTCAACACCGCCGGATTTTGGATCGGGGGCGGCATAGTAGACCCGCGCGATGCGGCTTGCGGCAATCGCGGCCGCGCACATCGCGCAGGGCTCAAGCGTGACCCATAGATCGAGGCCGGGCAAACGTGGGGAGCCTGCGGCGGCGCAGGCCGCGCGGATCGCCAGGATTTCCGCATGCGCCGTCGGGTCGGAAAGCTCGCGCACCCGATTGCCCGCCTCAGCCACCAGACGCCCGCCCTTCGGGTCGATCAGGACGGCCCCGACGGGCGTCTCGCCGCGCTGCCCTGCCTCCCGAGCAGCGCGCATAGCAAGGCCCATATACGATTTGAACGCCATCCCAGCCCTTTTCCCGATTGCAGTACGCGGCGCAAGGCCCCAAGACAACGCGATGGAGCCAACAGAGCGGATTGCAAAACGCCTGGCGCGCGCGGGCATCGCCTCGCGCCGCGGGGCGGAGGAAATGATCACCGCCGGGCGCGTGCGAGTGAAC
>CALCPC010000007.1 GCA_937900975.1 uncultured Paracoccaceae bacterium | reverse complement strand
ATAGATCACACCAAAATTGATCGCCTTGGCCCGCCGACGGACCTCTGGCGTCATCGCGTCGAGCGGCACGTCGAACATCTCTGAGGCCGTCATCGCATGGATGTCGAGCCCATCGCGAAATGCCTGTTTCAAACTGTCGATTTCAGCGATATGCGCGAGGCTCCGCAGCTCGATATGAGAGTAATCGAGACTGACCAGCACCCGGCCCTCCTCCGCCACGAACGCCTCCCGGATCCGCCGCCCCTCTTCGGTCCGGATCGGAATGTTCTGAAGGTTGGGGTCGGTCGAGGCCAGCCGGCCCGTGTTCGCCCCCGCAATCGAATAGGAGGTGTGAACGCGGCCTGTCTCTGGGTGGATATGCTCCTGCAAACTGTCGGTATAGGTCGATTTCAGCTTGGACAGCTGGCGCCAATCCAAAACGCGGGCCGGCAGGTCGTGCCCCTCGGCCGCCAGCTTCTCCAACACATCGGCTCCGGTGGCGTAAGCCCCCGTCTTCCCCTTTTTACCGCCCGAAAGACCCATCTCGTCGAACAGGATCTCGCCAAGCTGCTTGGGCGAGCCCACGTTGAACGGCCGGTCGGCCAGCGCGTGGATATCCGCCTCAAGCTCCGCCATTTTTTGCGCGAACTTCGCCGACATCCGGCTCAGGTGGTCGCGGTCGACGCGGATCCCCCGCATCTCCATATCCGCAAGCACCGGGACCAAAGGCCGTTCCAGCGTTTCGTAAACCGTGGTCACCCGCGCCACGGGCAGTTTCGGGCCGAAAAGCTGCCACAAGCGCAGCGTGATGTCCGCGTCCTCCGCCGCATAGGCCGTCGCCTTGTCAATCGGCACATGGTCGAAGGTGATCTGAGACTTGCCGCTTCCCAACACGGATTTGATCGGGATCGGCGTATGGCCAAGATACCGCTCGGCCAAGTGGTCCATGCCATGCCCATGCAGCCCGCCATGCGCGGCATAGGACATCAGCATCGTATCCGCGATCGGGGCGGTCCGCACGCCAAGCCGCGCCAAGATCTTGAAATCATACTTCATGTTCTGGCCGATCTTCAGGATCGCCGGATCCTCCAGAACGGGCCCGAGAAGGGCCAGCGCCTCTTCCTCGGGCATTTGACCGGGCAAAAGCGCCCCGCCGCCCAGAAGGTCCCCAGCCCCATCGATATGCGCAAGCGGGACATAGCAGGCAGAGCCGGGCTCGACCGCAAGACAGATCCCAACCAGCCTTGCGCGCATCTCGTCAAGCCCGGTTGTCTCGGTATCGACCGCGACATAGCCCCGGGCGCGGATCCGGTCTATCCATCGGGTCAAAGCCGCTGCATCGCGCACGGTCTCATACCCCACGCCAAACGGCCGCTCCGCCGCGCTGAGCGCAAGCGTCTTTGGCGCCGCTGAGGTCGGGGCCTCGGACACCGGCATCTCGGCACCGAATTTCTCGGCCACCCGCCGGGTAAGCGTCCGAAATTCCATCGCCGTCAAGAAGCCAAGCAACGGATCTTCCTCAGCCTCCCGCAGATCGAGATCCTCCAAAGGCTCCAAATCCGGCACCTGGTCGTCAAGCAGCACCAAACGCCGGCTCAACCGGATTTGATCGGCAAAGTCGATCAGCGTCTGTCGGCGCTTTGGCTGCTTGATCTCATCGGCGCGCGCCAAAAGCGTCTCAAGATCTCCAAACGTGCCGATCAATTGCGCCGCCGTCTTTACGCCGATCCCCGGCGCGCCGGGGACATTGTCAACGCTATCCCCGGCCAGCGCCTGCACATCGACCACACGGTCGCGCAGAACGCCGACCATGGCCTCGAACTCCTCAACGCCAATGCGCACGTTATTCATTGCGTCAAACATCTCGACGCCCCCACCGACAAGCTGCATCAGATCCTTGTCCGATGAGATGATGGTCACGCGCCCCCCCCGCGCCGCTGCCTCCCGCGCATAGGTCGCGATGATATCGTCGGCCTCGAACCCCTCTTTCTCGATACAGGCGATGTTGAAGGCGCGCGTCGCGTCCCGCGTCAACGGGATCTGAGGGCGCAAATCCTCGGGCATCTCGTCGCGGTTGGCCTTGTACAGGTCATAGATCTGGTTGCGAAAGGTGATGCTGCCCTTGTCGAAAATCACGGCCACATGGCTTGGCGCATCCGGGCCGCGATTATCCTCGACCATCTTCCAGAGCATGTTGCAAAAGCCCGAGACCGCCCCGACCGGCAGACCGTCGGACTTCCGGCTCAAGGGTGGCATGGCGTGAAAAGCGCGGAAGATAAAGGCCGAGCCGTCGATCAGATGCAGATGATGACCGGTGCCAAAACGTTCGTTCATGCCCACCCCCTGTTGTGCCGCCCGATCAAAGCATCAAACGCCCCGGGGGTGAATGCCCTTCGCGGTCCAAAGCCTTTGGATCGCGCCAGTCCAGTGCCGCTCGCCCCTCGCTCGACCGGCCAAACCCCTCCCCTAGTCCGGCGGCGCCTGCGTCCCGACAAACCGCCACGGCGCGGCATCGACATGCGCAAGCCAGGCGCGCATGACACTCTGCTCCAACGCAGCGGCCCGCTCCCGCGGGCAAAACAGACGTATCTCATAACGGATTTTGGCGAAATCGGTGGTTCGGATCCGCACTTCCGCACCCGCTGCGGGCAGCTTTATGCCGGTCCGTCGCTCCACCATTGCGTGATAGCGCAGCGCCACATCCTCGACCGGCGCCAGCTCCTCCGCCAGCGTCGCAAGGATCGCCTCCCGGCCACCCGCGACATCGGGATGGGGTTCGGCCGTGATTGCAAACTCATGAAAAATGAAGCGCTTGCGAAAGCTGTGATTGATCACCGGCGATGAAAGGAACAAGCTGTTTGGCACGGTAATCAGCCGACCGGTATGCTCAAACCCAACCCGGTCGAATTCCTGCAATTGCGTGCTTGTGGCCAGGATCTCCACAACTTCGCCGGAATGCGGGCCAACCTCGATCCAGTCGCCAGCCGTAAACGCCCCCGAAGCCTGGCGCAGAAACCCGCCCGCAAGACACATCACAACCTCCTTCGAGGCGATCACGATGGCCACGCTGAAGGCCGCGATGGACAGGATGAAATCTTCCAGCTCCGACGCCCAAAGAAAGGTCAGACCGACAATCGCAACAAAGGAGGCGACGTTGCGGATCGCCAGCATCCAGCGCCGCTGACGATCCGACACAATCGCAGTATCGCGGCGCACAACCCGAAGCAGGATCCAGCGCAGCAACAAAACACCGAACAGCAGCGTGGCAGACCAGCCCAACCGCGCATCGACGCTCAGCGCCGCAAGATCGGCGGTGACGCCCAAAACCTCTGGGCTTAGCTCCACCTCCACGGCGCGCTACTGCGCAGCGGCGCCGCGGGCCAAAAGGTAGCGCTTGCCGCAATAGCCGCAATCGATCCAACCGATCGTCGGATCGATCTGCAACCAAACCCTCGGATGACCAAGCGCGCCGCCATCGCAGGCCACGCGGGTGGCGGTCACAACCTCTTCTTCCGGGGCGGCATGGTCGGGCGAGACGGGGACGGACGGCAGGGACATCCGAAACTCCTTTCGAGGTTGGGCGCCTAAGCCCCCCGCGCGGGATGCGGGTGGGGACAGGGCGACGGTCGAGACAGACCGATGACAGTTCGGGTGGGCATCCCGTGCGGGGGGCTTAGGCGCTGGGGGCCAGGATCCGGCCCAGCGGCCGTCCCCCCACCACATGCATATGAAAATGCGGCACTTCCTGCTCGGCATGGGCGCCGGCATTCGACAGCACCCGGTAGCCGTCCGACGCCGCCACCCCGGCTTCGCGCGCAACCCGCCCGACCGACTGCATGAAATCCGCGATCTCCTCCGCCGTCGCCCGGGCTGCGAAATCGTCAAATGTCGTGTAGGCGCCTTTTGGGATCACCACCACATGCAGCGGCGCCTGCGGGGCGATGTCTTCGAACGCGAGCGCGTGCTCGGTCTCCAACACGGTCTTGTTGGGGATCTCGCCGCGCAGGAGCTTGGCGAACACATTCTGGTCGTCATAGGTGCTCATCACCGGTCCTCACATCAGTCCATGCTGTTGGAAAAGCTCTTTCAAATTGGCCTCGGGTCGCGCGCCGATATGGCCGATAATCTCAGCCGCAGCCAGGCACCCCATCTGGCCCGCCCGCTCTAACCCCGCGCCCGCCGTCAGGCCGTAAAGCAGCCCCGCCGCAAAAAGATCGCCCGCCCCGGTCGCATCGACCACCGTGGCCGGTGCCGCCGGCACATCGACGCGCGTCTCGCGCGACAAAAGGGTCACACCCGCCGCCCCTTGCGTGCACGCGCCCCGTCCCGCCTCCGCCGCGGCGCGCGCCAAAGCCG
>CALCPC010000006.1 GCA_937900975.1 uncultured Paracoccaceae bacterium | reverse complement strand
TGGGCTGATCCTGTTTCTTTTGGTGTGGGAGTATCTGCCCCCCGCGCTTGACGTGCCGCGCTTTATCATCCCGACCTTTACCCAGTGTCTGGAAGAGCTGGTCCGCATGTGGCGGCAGGAGGACCTGGCAGAGCATATTTGGTCGACCGCGATCTGGACCCTGATCGGCTTTGTCATCGGGTCGATGCTGGGCGCTGTGATGGGCTATTTGCTGGGGATGTCGTCTTTCTGGGAACGCGTGCTCAGCCCCTATATCCTGGCGCTTCAGATCGCGCCCAAAGTCGCCTTCGCACCGCTTTTCATCATGTGGTTCGGCTATAACGCGACGCCGAAGCTTCTGGTCACGGTGCTGATCGTCTTCTTCCCGGTGCTGGTGAACGTGCTGCAGGCGATGCGCACGGTGGACCGCGATCTGGTCTCGCTCGCCCGCGCTTATGGCTATGGCCGCTGGGGGGTTTTCTTCAAGATCGAGATGCCCTCGACCCTGCCCAACCTGATGGCGGGCCTGCGCAGCGCCGCAACCCTGGCCGTGATCGGCGTGACGGTGGGGGAGCTTGTGGGCGGCAACACCGGCCTTGGATTTCTGATCGCCTTCGGCGGCGGACAGGCGAATGCGGCGATGGTGTTTAACGCGATCATCCTGCTGACGGTCATCGGCATCCTGCTTTATTCCGCCCTGGTGCGCGCTGAGACGCGCGTGCTGCATTACCTGCCCCGCGCCGATCACTGACCGGCGCCCAAGACACAAGGAGAGCTTTCATGGTGACGTCCGCCGACATGCGTATCCGCATCGAAGAACGCATCAACCAAGGGCTGCGGGGCCAATGGTTCCCGGTCGCCAAATCGGTCGAACTGCGCGCGGATCGGCCCCATGGCATCACCGTCCTTGGCGAGCGGCTGGTGATGTGGCGCGGCGCGGACGGGGCGATAAAGTGTATTGAGGATTATTGCCCCCATCGCGGTGCGCCTTTGTCCTATGGCGAGATCCACGACGGCAATATCGGCTGCCGCTATCACGGCGTCATCGTCGACGGTACGGGCACGGTGCAGCGTGTGCCCGCGATGCCCGATTGCGCGATGGAGGGGCGCAAGGCGTTGAAGGATTTCACCGTGGCCGAACACTCCGATGCGGTGTTTGTCTACCTCCCCTCCGTGGACCGGCCCGAGCCGCCTGAACTGCCCTTGCCGCCGGAACTTTCGGATCCGGCCTGGGCTGGGTTCCTTTGCACCGCGGTTTGGGACTGCAATTACCGCTACGCGCTCGACAACCTCGCCGACCCGATGCACGGCTGCTATCTTCATGCCGAGAGCTTCACGCTCGCCTTCGGATCCAAGCAAGATTTGTTGGAGCTGGATCGCCGCGACGCGGGCTTCCGCGTCAGCCGTGTCGGCCAAGTGGGGGAGAATTTCGACTGGACGGAGTTCGAGGTGCGGGAGGGTGGGATGTACTGCTTTCTCGATATCCCCTACCCGCCTGCCGCGGGCCCCGGCGGCCATATGCGGATCCTCGGCTATGTCACGCCGGTCGGGCCGAAGCGCTGCAAAGTCTTCTTCTGGCGGATGCGCAAGGTCGAGGGGCTGGCGCGCGCGGCGTGGCGGTTCCTTTTCCGCACGCATCTTGAGGAACGGCACTGGCGGGTGTTGGAGCAGGATCGCGTGATGCTGGAAGGCATGCCCGACGACGCGCGGACCCGGGAGATGCTGTATCAGCATGACATCGGTGTGGCGCATCTGCGCCGCGCGCTGAACCGCCGGGCCAAGGACCAACTGGCCGCCGAAGACGCGCTGGAAACGGCGGCGGAATGATCCTGAAGGGTCGCCATATCCTGCTGACCGGCGGCGCGCGCGGCCTTGGCGCGGTGCTGGCCCGGCACCTTGTGGACGAGGGCGCCCGGCTGACGATTGCCGATCTTGCGGCCGAAGAGGGCCGCGCCGTGGCGGCGGCGGTTGGCGCCGCGTTTCATCCCGTCGATCTTGGCGACACACGCTCTGTCGCGCTGCTGGCTGGATCGCTCGACGGGGCGCTGCACGGTCTGGTAAACAACGCCGCCATTGCCACCGGGATCGGCGGGAGCGGGTTCGAAGAGGTGGATGACGACACGTTCGAGCGTGTGCTGCGGGTGAACGTCTGGGGCTCCTGGGCGATGACCAAGGCCTGCGCGCCCGCCCTGCGGGCCACCAAGGGCCGCATTGTCAACATCGCCTCCGACACCGCGCTTTGGGGTGCGCCGAACCTGATTTCCTACGTCGCATCCAAAGGCGCCGTGATGGCGATGACCCGTTCGCTGGCGCGCGAGTTGGGGCCCGACGGTGTCGGCATTACCGCGATTGCGCCGGGTATTCTGACGACGGAAAGCACCGAATACGTGCCCGAAGCGCGGCACCGGCTTTACAGCGATGGGCGCGCCGTGCCGGGGCCGCAACCGCCCGAGGATGTGGCGGCGACGGTTGCCTTTCTTTTGACCGACGGTGCGCTGACGCTGACCGGGCAGACCTTGCCCACCGACCGCGGCTTTGTGTTCACATGATCGCCTGGCACGCCTATGGGGCCGAGGCTGACATCCCGCTGATCGCCCTTCACGGCATCGGCTCCTCGGGCGCTGGGTTTGCCGCGTTTGCGGCGGCGACAAAGCGGCGGGTGCTGGCCTGGGACATGCCGGGCTACGGCGCCTCGGACGAGGCCGAGATCGGCGATCTGGCCACGCTGGCGCAGGCGCTTTTGGCAGCGGTCCCGGACAGGTTCGATCTGCTGGGGCATTCGCTGGGCTGTCTGATCGCGGGCCGCGCCGCGGCGTTGGCCCCAACCCGGGTCCGCCGCGTAACCTTTGCCGCGCCGGCGCTTGGCCATGGGGTGGCACCGCCCGGACTGTCCCGCGCCGCCCAAGCCCGCATCGGCATCCCCGACATCGCGGCCTTTGCCGCCGCCCGCGCGCCCCGCCTGCTCGCCCGGCCGAACGGCGCGGCCTTGGCGCAGGTTACGGCGCAAATGGCCGCACTGCGCGCACCGGGGCACGAAGCCGCCGCGCGGCTTTTGTCGGCGGGCGATCTTCTGGCCGACGCGCGCCGGCTGACGATGCCCGCCGATGTCATCGTCGGGGCTGGCGATGTGATCACACCCCCAAAGGCCGCCCGGGCGCTTTACGCGGCGCTACCGGTCAAGGGCGCCTACACCGAACTGCCGGACACCGGCCACGCGCTGACCGCCGAAGCGCCCCGTGCGCTGGCCGCCGCGTTGATGATGGAGACGACATGACCGAGGTGAGAGCAGGCCGCTTGCGCGGTATTATTATGCGGGGCCCGGGGCTGACCGCGACAGTGCCGTTTTACGAGGATATGTGGGGCCTCAGCCTGGCCCAGCGGGCCGACGGCGTGGCCTATCTGCGCGGCACCGGCTCTGAACCCTTTCTTTATGGGCTGAAGGACGGTGACGTCTTTGGGATCGAATACATCCATTTTGCCATGCCGGATCGCGCGGCCATGGTGGCGCTGCGGGATCAAGCCCGGGCCGCCGGCGCGCGGGTGTTGGGCGCGCCCGCAGCGTTTGACGATTATCCCGGCGGCTGGGGGTTCGAGCTGCTCGACCCCGACAACCGCCGCCTTCGGTTTCGCTGCGAGGCGCTGGAACAGGACGCCGCGCCCGAACATGCCAAACCCCGCAAGGTCAGCCATGTCGTGCTGAACACGCCCGACATGGAGGGCGTGCGCGACTGGTATTGCCGCGTGCTGGGGTTTCGCGTCTCGGACTATTCCGCCGATCAGATGGTGTTTTTGCGCTGCGATGCCGAGCATCACGCCATCGCCCTTGTGCGGGGGCAGTATGCCTCGGTCAACCACGTCGCCTTCGAGATGCCCACAATCGACGAGTTTATGCGCGGTATCGGGCGGATGAAGCAGAAGGGCCATGTGCCCACATGGGGGCCGGGGCGGCATGGGCCGGGCAACAATCCCTTTGCCTATTTCGTGTCGCCCTCGGGTTTTGTGATCGAGTTCACCTCAGAGGTCCAGCAGATCGACGAGGCCACCCATGCAGCCCAGGTCTGGCCCCGCGATGTGCCAGAGCTGATGGACCGCTGGATGACGGCGGGCCCCCCCACGGCAGCGCAGCGCGCGGTGATGCAGGGCCGCCCCGATCCCGGCTGGCCAGAGCTTGCCCGGGCAGAGCCCGCCTGATGCTGGGTCTCGACGCAAAACGCGTTGTGGTGACCGGCGGGTCCTCTGGCATCGGCCTGGCCACGGCGCGCTGGCTGCTTGAGGCCGGGGCGCGCGTCGCGATCTGCGCGCGCACCGAAAGCCGGCTTCGCGATGTCGCAGCCGGGCTTGGCCGCGAGTTCGGCGCAGAGCATGTGCTGGCGGCGCCGGTCGATGTGCTGGATGCGGCCGCCGTCAACGCCTTCGCAGAGCAGGTGCGCGGGGCGTTCGGCGGGCTCGACGCGTTGGTCAACAATGCGGGCCAAGGGCGGCAATCCACCTTTGCCAGCACCGACGATACAGCCTGGCAGGACGAATGGGCGCTAAAGCTCTTCTCCCAGATCACCCCGGCGCGCGCCTGTGAACACGACCTCCGCGCCGCGCGGGGCGCGGTCGTCATGGTCAATTCCCTGCTCGCCCTGCAGCCAGAGCCGCATATGGTCTGCACCTCTGCCGCGCGGGCCGGGGTTCAGTCGCTGCTGAAGTCGCTTTCGGTGGAGTGGGCGCCCGACATTCGCGTCAACGGCATCGTTCTGGGCCTGGTCGGCTCAGGCCAATGGGCCAAGCGGTTTGCCGAGCGCGCGGACCAATCTGTCAGCCATGCGGATTGGTACGATGCGCTGGCCCGCCGCAAAGGGATCCCGTTGGGCCGTCTTGGCGAGCCGTCGGAGGCGGCGGCGGCGATCGGCTTTCTGGCCTCTCCGGCGGCGTCTTATATCACCGGCGCGACGCTGGACGTCTCTGGCGGCCTTGCCCGCCACATTTAAGAGAGATCTGATGAAGCATGAAACGATGAACCTGACCGTCTCGGACCGGCTCGCCGAGGCCTTGGCCGAGACGGGGATTACGCATGTCTTCGGTGTTATCTCGATCCACAACATGCCGCTTCTCGATGCCATCGACCGGGCGGGCGTGATCCGCTTTGTACCCGCGCGGGGGGAGGCCGGGGCGATGAACATGGCCGATGCCTTTTCCCGGGTCTCGGGCGGCATCGGCGTTTGCCTGACCTCCACCGGCACCGCGGCGGGCAACGCCGCGGGCGGACAGGCCGAGGCGCTGGTCGCGGGCAGCCGCGTTCTGCACATCACAACGCAGGTCGATACCGGGCTGGCGGACCGCGACAGGGCGGCGATCCATGACGTCCCGCGCCAGCCGCGGATGTTAGAGGGCGTCTCCAAGGCGGTGATCCGCGCCTGGGACGCGAAGGGCGCTGTGGGCGCTTTGCTGCAGGCGCTGTCGCTCTGCCGTGCCGCGCCGTCGGGGCCGGTGTCGCTGGAACTGCCGGTCGATGTGCAGCGCGCGGGCTGCGGCGTCGGTCAAAGTTTTCTGGGCGCCGTCGCCCAACCCCGTGCGGCGGAGGCGGCCATTGCCGCACTGGCCGCGAAAACCCGTGCGGCGCGGCGCCCGATGCTGTGGCTTGGCGGCGGTGCCCGGGGTGCGGGCCGGGCGGTGGCGCGGCTTGCCGCGCGGGGCATCGGCATTGTGACGTCGACGCAAGGCCGCGGCACGTTTCCCGAAGACCGCCCCGGATCGCTTGGTGCCTTCAACATGACGCCGGAGGCCGCAGCACTTTATCAAAGCTGCGACCTGATGATTGTCGCGGGCTCCCGCCTGCGCGGCAACGAGACCCGCAACAACGCGCTGCCGCTGCCGCCCTTGGCGCAGATCGACGCGGATGCCGCGCAACTGGGCCGAAACTATGCGGTGGCGCTTGCCGTCCAGGGCGATGCGGCTGACGCGCTCGACCGGCTTGACGCGGCGTTGGGCGATTACGTGGCCGATCCTGCCCTTGCCCATGACGTCACCATCGCCCGCGCGAAATCCGAGGGCCGCCTGCGCGGCACGCTTGGTCCCTACCAAGTGATTGCTGACGTTCTGGCCCGTGTTGTGCCAGAAGGTGGGCACGCGTTCGTGCGGGACGTGACCATCAGCAATTCCACCTTCGGCAACCGCTATGTGCCACTGACCCAGCCGCATCTTGGCGTGCACGCCCTTGGCGGCGGGATCGGTCAGGGGATCGCCATGGGGATCGGTGCCGCGCTGGCCTCTGATGCCAAGGCGATTGCGCTGCTCGGCGATGGCGGGGCGCAGCTTGGCCTTGCCGAACTTGCCACCGCGGTGGAGGAGCGCGCGCCGCTGGTCTATGTTTTGATGAATGATCGGGCTTATGGCGTCATCCAAAACATTCAGGACGCGCAATATGATGGCCGGCGCAACCACTCCGCCCTTTTGACGCCCGATTTCGGGACCGTCTGCGCCGCCATCGGGCTGGCCCATCAAAGCGTGGGCGATGTCGCGGCCTTCGAAACCGCGCTTGCCGCGGCAATCGCAGCCGAGGGGCCGGCGATGGTTGAGGTCGACATGACCGCTATCGGCCCCTTCGCCGAGGCCTTTGCCGGGCCGCCTGCGGGGGCTGCGCAGCGATGATCGGCGTCATCGGTCGCGGCGCTATTGCCACGGCCTTGATCCCGCTTCTGCGCGCCGATGGGCACGCTGTGGTCAGTCTTGTGCGCAACGCGCCTGGGCCGGATCAAGTGTCGGAACTGCCCGCGCTTTTGGCCACCCAACCGGCGCTGGTGGTTGAGGCCGCGGGCCACGATGCGCTGGCCCAGATCGGGACAGCGGTGCTGTGTGCCGGGGTGCCGCTGATCGCGGCAGCGGGCGGGGCCTTGGCGGATGACGCCCTGCACGCAAGCCTGCGCCAGGCCGCGCAAGACGGCGGCACCCGGCTGCACCTGCCCGCCGGCGCTGTCGGCGGCGTCGATGCGCTGGCCGCACTGCCCGGCGCTGTGACGCTGCGCTATACCGGGACCAAGCCGCCCCGCGCCTGGCCAAACGGCACGCCCGAGGGCACGTTCTTTGAAGGCACAGCGCGCGCGGCCGCGCGGCGCTATCCCAAAAACGCCAATGTCGCGGCGACGCTTGCGCTGGCCGGGCCGGGGCTTGACGCGACCCATGTCACGCTGCGCAGCGATGCCAATGCGGCGGGCAACACCCATGCCTGGGAGGCCACCGGCGCAGGCATCGCGCTTTCGATGGCCGTGACCAGCCTGCCGACAGAGGGCAATGCCGCGACCTCGGCGCTGACCGTCCACGCGCTGCACCGCAGCGTCCGCAACCTCACCGGGGAGATCGCGCTATGAGCTTGCCGCGCTTGCAACCCTTTATCGGCGGTGCGTGGGAGGCGGGGACCGGCGCGCCGATTGCCTGCCATAACCCCTGGGATTGGTCGTTGATCGGGACGGTCCCCGGTGCCTCCGCAGAGGATGGCGAAAGGGCCATCGACCGGGCACGGCGTGCGCAACCGGCCTGGGGGGCCGCCCTGCCGGCCGAGCGTGCCGCGGTGCTGCGCCGGATTGGCGACGGGATCGAGGCCAATGCCGCGCGGATCAGCGCCGTGCAGACCATGGACACCGGCAAAACCCGCGCTGAAACCCGCGCGCTGGCACTGTCCGCGGCGGGCACCTTTCGCTATTTCGCGGCGCTCGCCGAGACGGCAGAGGATGCGATCACCCCCCGCCGCGGCCCGTCGACCACCTTTTCAGTGCATGAGCCGATTGGCGTCACGGCCGCCATCACACCGTGGAATTCGCCCATCGCCTCGGACGCGCAAAAGCTTGCGCCGGCTTTGGCCGCGGGCAATGCGGTTCTGCTGAAACCGGCCTCTTGGGCGCCGCTGACCGCGCTGTTGCTGGCCGAAATCGCGGCGGCGGCGGGTTTGCCGCCGGGGCTTTTGTCGGTCCTGCCCGGGGCGGGGCGTGAGATCGGGTCGCTGCTTGTCGATCACCCCGCCATTGGCCGCGTCGCCTTCACCGGTGGCACCGCGACCGGTCGGCGGCTGGCGGCGCAGGCGGCGGCCAAGCTTATGCCCATCTCGCTAGAGCTTGGTGGCAAATCGCCCGTCGCGGTCTTTGCGGATGCCGATCTCGACCGGGCTGTCGCGGGCGTTCTGTTCGGGATTTTCTCATCCTCGGGGCACTCCTGCATCGCGGGGT
>CALCPC010000005.1 GCA_937900975.1 uncultured Paracoccaceae bacterium | reverse complement strand
GCAAGGCTCTCTGGCACGCTGAGCGCCACCTTGGCCAGCGCGTCCGGCACAACATCGCAAAGCGCGATGCGGGCGCCGCGCGCCTGCGACAGCGTGGCAATCTCAAGCCCGATGCCGCCGGCCCCGGCTGTCACGAAGACGCGCTGGCCCTTCAGCCCCGGTAAGGCAAGATCACCCGCTTTGGTCGCTAAATCAGACACAGCCTTAATTCCCAAACACGGCGTTTGGCATCCACAGCACAAGTTGCGGCCAGATGACAAGCAGCGCCAGCCCGGTCAGTTGCAGCCCGACAAACGGGATGATGCCGCGATAGATCATGCGGATCGTGATCTCAGGCGGCGCGACGCCCTTGATGTAGAACAGAGAATATCCGAAGGGCGGTGTCAGGAAACTGGTCTGCAGATTGACGGCAACGAGCATCGCAAACCAAAGCAGTTGTTGCTGCGTGCTCAACCCAAGACCGAACTCCAGCGCCGCGACGATGGGCGCAAACAGCGGCAGGACAATGAAACTGATCTCCACCCATTCCAGAAAGAAGCCGAGGACGAAGATAATCAGCAGCAGGACGCCCAGCGTGCCATAGGCGCTTAGGTCCAGCGAGAAGATCGCGTCCTTGATCATCTGGTCGCCCTTCAGCCCTTTGAACACCATGCCGAAGATCGTGGCGCCGACAAGAACCGTCAGGATCATGGCCGAGGTCGCGCCGGTTTCCTTCACGCAGGAAGACAGCGTGGCAAAGGTCAGCTTGCGGTTGAAGGCGGCCAACAGCATCGCGCAAATGGCGCCAAGGCCCGCGGCCTCCGTCGGTGTTGCCGTCCCCGTTGCGATGGAGCCGAGAACGGTCAGGATCAACAGAAGCGGCGCCATCAGGTCGCGGATCAGCGCAAGAACTACACCGCCCTCTGGCGGCTTGCCTTGGGGAACGGGCGCATCGTTTGGCCGGGTGATGGCCACAAAAACGATATAGGCAATGTAAAGCCCACCCAGCAGGAACCCCGGCACGATGGCCCCCAGAAACAACTCACCCACGGAGATTTGCAGGATATCGCCGACAAGCACCAGCATGATGGAGGGCGGGATCAGGATGCCCAACGTGCCGGAGGCCGCGATGGTGCCGACCGCCAGCTCTGGCTTATAGTTTTCGCGCAGCATGATCGGCAGCGCCAGAACGCTAAGCATGACGACCGATGCGCCGACGATCCCGGTGCTTGCGGCCATGATGATGCCCAGCAGCGCAACCGAAATCGCAAGCCCGCCGCGTTTGTGCCCCAGCGCGCGCTCCAGCGAATAAAGCAGGTTCTGCGCAAGACCGGATTTGTCCAGCATCGAGCCCATGAAGACGAAAAGCGGCACTGCCAGCAGCAGCCAGTTCTCGATCACACCCGCATAGATCCGCGACACGCCGATTTTCAGGAAGGCGAAGGGCAGATCGCCGATGAAGGCAAAAAGCACCCCGACACCGCCCAAAACCAGCGCCACCGGATAACCGCTGAAAATGCCCAGCAGAAGGCAAAAGACCATGGTGAGGGGAAGCGCATGCTCCATCAGTCAAACCCGCTCGGATCGCGGCGCAAAAGCTCCCGCAGGCGCAGGATGGCAAGGCCAAGCCCCGCAAGCCCGAGGAGGGCAAAGCCAATGGGGATCGTCGCTTTTAGAACAAAGCGGTCGTAAAGCCCGTCGTAGTTAGAGCCTTCGCCCATCGTGAAGGATCGGATCGTGAAGTCGTAGCCATGGATTACGACGACAACCACGAGCGGCATCAAAAGGAAGATGTGCCCCAGCAAATCGATCCAGCGCTTTGTCTTGGAACTCATGTGCTGGCGCAGGAAATCGACACGGACATGGTTGTTTGTGACCAGCGCCCCCGCCAGCGTCAGCATCAACATGGCCCCGAAAAGGTGCCATTGCAGATCCCCCAAGCTCGCCAGCGTCAATTTCGACCCGAAGAGGAAGACATCGCGGTCCCAGTCGACAATCGTGCCCACCTTCAGCACCGAAAGGGTCACGCCGGCCATCACCAGCACCAGGATCGGCAGGATCAGCCAAGCCGCAGCCCGACCGATCCAGGCGATGCCGGAAAGCATCGCCTGGACAGGACCTTGCCGTGGTTTGGGCGCAGGTAGATCCATATCCATGTCGCGGCCCAACGCGTCTTACTCAGGCAGGCTTTGGAGGGAGGTCCACCGACCAGACGACGCAACAAAGGCCTTCATCGACGCATAGGCCTCGCCGTAAAGCGCGTCCTCGGCTGCGATTTCACCCAGCACGCGGTCGGTGGCGTCCCGCAAGGCAACCAGAACCTCGTCTGGGAAGCGTTTGACCACCGTGCCGCCGGCCTCGAACTCCTCAATCTGGGGCGTCTGCGCGGCCGGCGCGTAGGCCAGCGTCCAAGCCATGCTGACTTGGCAGGCGGCCTCGTACATGGCCTGCGCTTCGCCGGACATGCCATTCCACACATCCATGTTGATCATCAGCACGTCGACGCTGCCCGGCTGGTGCCAGCCCGGATAGTAATAAAAGCTGGCGATCTGGTTGAAACCGAGATCCTTGTCGATGATCGGCAGCGAGAACTCGCTGGCGTCGATCCGGCCACGCTCCAGCGCGAGGTAGATCTCGCTGGCGGGCAGGAACTGCGCCGAGGCGCCGAATTCGTTCAGGATGCGGGCCCCCACGCCGCCCATGCGCATTTTCAGACCGCTGAAATCTTCGACGGAGGTGATTTCCTTGTTGAACCAGCCGCCCGGCTCGGGGTTGGTGATGTGACAGGCCAGAACCTTGATGTTCTGGGCATCAAATCCGCGCTGGATGATTTCCAGCCCGCCCCCCCCCCCCCCCCCCCCCCGCCCCCCCTGCCCGCGGGCCCTGCTCCGAACGGCGTCGCACCGATCTGCGCCACGGGGATCTGACCGCCCCATTGGCCGAGAAAGCTCCATCCCGCGGGGATCGCCCCCGTGCTGACGCTTTCAAGAATTTCACCCGCCGGGACAAGCTCTCCCGATCCGTAGAGGTTCAGCCCGACATCGCCGCCGGTCATCCCCCGCAATGTCGTGTCCATCAGCTTGGCACTGTCCGCAAGGAAGGTCAGGTCCTTTGGAATCGACATATGCACGTCAAGGATGTCAGCCTTCAGGGCCGTTGCCCCCATCGCAAGGGATGCAGCAGCCATCCCCGCCAAAAGCGAGGTTCGAGTCATTGGTTTCCTCCCAGTGTTGTCCGCCGCCTTGTGATGCGGCGCGATCTCTGGTTTTTACTTTGTTTGATTATTGATCAAAAATCAAACTCTAAAAAACGACAGCGTGTTCAGGCGCCTTCGACCACACGCGAAATCTGGTTTTCCGATGTGTTGCCAGAACCCTGCCCGGAGGGCCGGTTCAAACCGCTTGCGATTGGAACAGAGCCTTGACCAAATCGTCATACGCCCCAGCGATGTCCGAGGTCAGCGCACGACACGCGGCCTCCGGATCATCAGAGCGCACAGCATCGATAATCGCCCGGTGCTCTTCGTTCGACATGCGATGGCGCTTGGGCCCTCCCGCAAAATAGAGGTGCGGGCTAACCCGCAACCACAGCGTATCGATGATCTCCAGAAGGATCGGCGAGTGCGCCTGCTGGTACAGCCGGAAATGAAATGCGTAGTTGTTCTTGATAAAGCTCTTTTCATCCCGATCCGTCTCGGCCCGCAGCATATCGCCCAGTATCGCCTCAAGATCGGCCAGAAAGGCGTCGTCCTTGTTCTGTACCGCCCACCGCGTGGCCGTGCTTTCCAATTCCAGGCGGACATTCCGCAGGTCTGCCAGTTCCTCCCGCGACACTTCGGGAACGCCGACAGATCGCCCCGATACATTTGTCAGGACACCAAGTGCCGTCAGCCGCATAAGTGCCTCCCGCACCGGCATGGCGCTGACACCGAACGCCTTTGAGACCTGAGATACCGGGACGGCTTTGCCCGGCGTGAACTCACCCTCCCGAAGCAAGGTGCAAAGCCGCTGAAACACTTGGTCATGCAACTTATCGGTCTGGATCGGTTTTTCGTTTTCAAACATGCAAACTCTAATGGGCATCGGAGCGGTGCTTATCGCTCCACGCTCCCAAGGATCAGGCTCAACGAAAGACTATTCAAGCGACTTGCGATGTGCCAGCAGAGACATGATTGCCAGGTCTCTCCTGTTTTGAGCTTCAGGGATAGCCGCCAGGGAATGCAACTGCTGCATCTGGTCTATCAGACCTGCCTCACCAACAGATTTCCAGTCAGGCAAACGCCGGGCATTTTCGTCGGCGAACATGTCTTGATACATTGGCCCGAAACGACCGACATAGTCGGCAACCCCTTTGGGGGCATTCAGGTGAATGGTCTCGAACGGCCCCATCAAGGACCACCGGATGCCCAACCCTTGGCTGACGGCGCTGTCGATGTCTTTCGGGCTGGCAATGCCCTGTTCGAGCAGTCGAAACGCCTCATGCAAAAG
>CALCPC010000004.1 GCA_937900975.1 uncultured Paracoccaceae bacterium | reverse complement strand
CTTGCCGCCCGCGGCCTGGTGTGGGTCTGCGCGTCTTCGATCATTTGCAGGCGATGCTCCAACGTCCGGTGGGCGACATAGGCCGCATCCAGCGTGTTTGCATCGTCGGGCGTCACCAGGCCGCGGGCGGCAAGGGCCGCCAGCGCGGGCCGTGTGCCCCGCGCGCGCAGACCCGGGTCGCGCCCGCCATAGATCAGCTGCAGCGTTTGGGCCAGAAACTCTATTTCGCGAATGCCGCCGCGCCCCAGCTTCAGATTTGCGCCCGGCACCCGCTGTGCGCCGCCAAGGCCCCGCACGGCCAGCGTCTTTTGGCGCAAGGCGCGAATGTCCTCGATGGCCGCGAAATCGCGGCTCCGCCGCCAGACAAAGGGTGACAGGCTGGCCAGAAACCGCGCCCCGGCGGCGACATCGCCCGCCGCCGGTCGGGCCTTGATCATCGCTGCCCGCTCCCAAAGCCTGCCCTGCGCCTCATAGTACCGCTCTGCCGCGGCGGCGCCGATCACGATTGGCGTGGTCGCGGGATCGGGGCGCAGGCGCAGATCGACGCGAAAGCCATAGCCCACGTCTGTCACCGCGCTCAGCCACCGCACGACGTCCTTAGACACATCACCCATCGCCGACCGCGTTTCTGCGTACCGCGCGGCGGGATAAAGGCTTTCGTCAAAAAGAAAGATCAGGTCGATGTCGGAGGAGTAATTCAGCTCCAACGCGCCCATCTTGCCCATTGCCAGCGCGAAAAGCCCGCCATAGGGCGCCCCGTCATCGGCCAGGCGCCCGCGCGCGACGGCTTTGGCCAGCGCCGCCGCCATCGCCGCGTCAAGCGCCTTGTCGGCAAACCCTGTCAACGCAGCCGTCACCGTCTCTAGCGGCCAGTGCCCGCCAAGATCGGCCAGTGCGGTCAAAAGCGCGACCTGCCCCTTCAGCCCGCGTAGATGCGCGCCAAGATCCGCCCGAGGGGCCGCCACCGCATCGGAAAGCGCCTGGAGCACGGCCTCCGCCGGCTGTCCGGGCAGCGTCCTCACCCACGCTGCATGGCGCGCGATAAGACCCGAGAGATAGGGGCTCGACGCCCCGGCCCCGGCCAAGAGCGCGCGGAAGGGATCCGGCAGGCCGGCAAACTCTGCCCGGATCTCGGCCGCCTTGGCGTCGTCGAAGGGCTTTGGGCATTGCGTATGCGGGGCGCCAAGGTCCATGCCCCCCGGCGTGCCCGCCCAAGGCGCGCGCGTCAAGGCTCTGCCATCGGGCGCGCGACCCAGGTGACCATGACAAAACTCAAGATCATCAAAAGATACCAAGAGCCAAGCTTTGCCGGCGACACCATTTGCCACCCGCCCGCCTGGTTGGGATAAATCCAGGCGCCGCCGAAGGTCGCGATGTTTTCGGCGACCCAAATGAAGACGGCGACCAGGAAAAAGCCAAGGATCAGCGGCATGCGCAGCCGCATCGCCCGGGGGCGATAGTAGACATGTGTCCGGCGCCAAAGCAGGAGAGTTGCGGCCATCAGCGCATAGCGCGCGTCCCATAGCACGTGGTGGGTAAAGAAATTGGTGTAAGCCGCGATGGCGACGATACTGGTCATCCAGACCGGCGGATAACCGGTGAAACGAAACTCAAAGATCCGCCAGACCCGCGCAAGGTAGGAGCCCACGGCGGCATACATAAAGCCCGAGAAAAGCGGCACCCCGCCAAGGCGAAAGAAGGCCGCCTCGGCGCCGGGATAGCTCCAGCTTCCGACGGCAGTCTTGAACAGCTCCATCCCCGTGCCGGTCAGATGGAACAAAAGGATGACGCCAGCCTCCTCCCGCGTTTCGAGCCGGAAGGCGAGCAAAAGCGCCTGGATGACAAGCGACGCGAGAAAGAGCGCGTCATAGCGGTGAAGCCCCGCGTCCGCGGGCCAAAGCCAGGCGGTCGCTAGGATAAGCCCCAGCATCAGACCGCCGAAAAGACAGGCCCGCGCTTGCTGCAGCCCGAACCAAAGAAACTCTAACCCTGCGCTGCGGATGCGGTCGATCAGCGGCCCTCATACCGCGCGGGGCGCTTTTCCAGAAAGGCCATCACGCCTTCGGTAAAATCGCGCGTCCGCCCGGCCTCGCCCTGCAGGGCGGCCTCCAGGTCCAGCTGTTCGAGGAGGGAATTGTCGAAGCTGCGCCGCAGCGCATCCTTCATCAGCTTGTAGCTTGCCGTCGGGCCGGTGGCGAGATGGCGCGCGCGGCCCTCAACCACCTCTGAGAAGCGCGCATCTGGCACGGCCTCCCAGATCATGCCCCAGGCGCTGGCTTGGGTCGCGGTGATCTTATCGGCAAACAGCGCTGCCCCCATGGCCTTCGCGAACCCCATTTGGCGTGGCAGCCAATAGGTGCCGCCGGCATCGGGGATCAGGCCGATGCGCGCAAAGGCCTGGATAAAATAGGCGCTTTCGGCGGCGATCACGACATCGGCGGCCAGTGCCAGGTTGGCCCCCGCCCCGGCCGCCGCGCCGTTCACTGCGGCGATGGTCGGCACCGGGCAGTCGTAGATCGCGCGGAGCAACGGCTCATATTCCTCCCGCAGCGTCCGCTCAAGGTCGAGATCGGCGGCGGTGACGCGGTCGCCCAGGTCCTGGCCCGAGCAAAACGCCCGCCCGCTGCCCGTCATCACAAAGCACCGCGCCTCGCGCCCAGCGCGGGCGACCGCGTCGCCCAGTTCTGCCCGCATGGCGGTGTTGAGGCCGTTCATCACCTCCGGCCGGTTCAGCGTGACCCGCGCGATGTCGTGGTCAAGCTCATAGAGAATGGTGTCGTAGCGCATAGGCCCCTCCGCAACTGTGCCAACCCTAGCGACCGGCGGGCGTTGGGCCTAGCCCTCACCTGGCGGCAGGCGGCGGGTCGTCGAGCAGGGTTTTCAGCCGCGCTTCCTCCTCAGCGGTCAGCGGCGGGGGCGCATCCGGCATTTGCCGCCGGCGCCGGATCAGCGCCACGGCCCCGGCCAGACCCGCCACCAAAAACGCGGGCGCAGCGAACCAAAGGATCGCATTGTAGCCTGTTTTTGGCGGATCCATCAGGACATAATCGCCGAACCGCGCGCGGAAAAAGGCCAATACCTCCGCGTCGCTGTCGCCGGCTGTCAGCCGTTCGCGCACCGCGGCGCGTGCGTCCTGGGCCCAGTCGGCGTTCGAGGACGCGATGCTTTCGCTACGGCACCGGACGCAGCGCAGGTCATGATAAAGCGCTTGCGCCCGGGCATCGAGTGCGGGATCGGCCATCACATCCTCGATCCCCAGCGACCAGGCCGGCGCGACCAGCGCCAGCCAGACGATCACGACCCGGATCATTCCGCCGGCACCGGCGCCGCGCCGCGGCGGGGCGCGGGCGCGCCAAGACGCTAGCGCCGGTCGGTCAGCGGCACCGCGCCGCCAAGCGCCGTCACCAGGGCCGAGATCCGTGCGCGGCCGGCCTGAGAAACATCGCTGCGCAGAAGAATATCGCTGAGTTGCGCAAGCGCCGCGTCGCGGTCGCCCTCCTCCAGCGCAAGCAGCGCCAATTGCTCCTCCGCCAGGGTGCGCAACGGGTGACCGTCGGTTGCCAAACGCTCCAAAACGGCGCGCCGTTCGGCAATGGGCCGCACCCCGCCGGCCCCCACCATCGCGAGCTTCAGCCGGGCGATATCGACGTAAAGCGGGTCGGCGTCGGGCGACACCGTGATGGCCGCCAAGGTCGCCGCCGCGGCATCGCGATCGCCGGATTGTGCCTGCACACCGGCGAGTTGAAGTTGCGCCAGCGCCAGCGCCGGCCCGGCCTCCGGCAACAGTGCCTGCAGCGCCGAAACGCTGGCCTCGACATCGGCTGAGGTGAGCGCGGCCTGCATCGCGGCCCCCCGCGTCTCTGCCGCAGTTTGGGCCGAAAACTTGAGGTATTCGTTCAGCGAAAGTCCGCCGACCAACAAAACCAACCCCGCCCCGATCCACACGGCATATTTGCGCAGGGTTTTGACCAGCGCGTCGCGCCGGACTTCCTCACTCACCTCTTGAATAAACGAGTCGCCGTCCGACACCGCACTCTCCTCTTCGACGGAGTTGGACCATAAACCGCAGCCCGCGGCGATGCCAGCCCGGAAAAGCCATCCCGACGCCATCGCCCGCCGCGCTTTTTTCGCAACGCGCGCGCTTTCGGACGCTTGGAAGTGTCAGGCTAGGCTTGCACTCAATGTAAGGGGCGCTTACATTGATCGAGACCGGCCTAGCGTCCGTATTGCTGGATGCGCCCTCCCCCTGCCGGATAGAGAGAGAGAGACAGCGCAATGCGCCTTCTGCCCGTTTTGACAGCCATTTTTGTGGCCTTCCTGTTGTATGCGGTCATCAACGAACGCGATACGCTGCGCGCGCTTGCCGGCGATCCAGCCAGCGGCGCGCCAGGGGCCGACGCTGGCGCATCGCAACCCGCCGACGATCCGGCCAGTGTGCCGGCCAGTGTGCCGGTCAGTGTGGTGGTCCAGGCCTCCCTGGCCGAAATCGTCGACAGCGGCATTGTGCTGGCCGGCCGGACCGAGGCGGTTCGCAAAGTCGACGTGCGGGCGGAAACGACAGGGCTGGTGATCTCGGATCCGATCCGCAAAGGCTCTCGGCTGGTCGCGGGCGATGTGATGTGTCAGCTTGAGCCCGGAACGCGCAGCGCGACACTGGCGGAAGCGCGGGCGCGCCTGGCGGAGGCGGAGGCCAATTACAACGCCGCAGCGAAACTCGCCGAACGCGGCTTTCAGTCCGAAACCGCCACGATGGCAAGCGCTGCTGCGCGCGAAAGCGCAGACGCCGCGGTGCAAGCGGCCCAGAAAGATATCGAACGTCTGCAAATCCGCGCGCCCTTCGATGGTCTTTTGGAAACCGACACGGCGGAGCTTGGCTCTCTTTTGCAGCCCGGATCGGTTTGCGGGACGCTGATTTCGCTCAACCCGATTGAGGTTGTGGGCTATGTGGCGGAGCTTGACGTCGACAAGATCGCGCGTGGCGCCCCGGCCGGCGCACGGCTTTCGTCGGGGCGCGAGGTTTTGGGCACGGTCAGCTTTGTCTCACGTTCCGCCGATCCGCTGACCCGCACGTTTCGCGTTGTCGTCGAAGTGCCGAACCCCGATGACAGCATCCGCGACGGGTTAAGCGCTGAGATTTTGATCGGGCTTGACGGCGCCAAGGGACATCTTCTGCCGCAATCGGCGCTGACGCTGAACGATCAAGGCGCGCTTGGCGTGCGGGTGCATGAGGCCGGCGTGGCGCGGTTTTACGCCGTCGATGTGATCCGGGACGACCCGGGCGGGATGTGGGTCTCGGGTCTGCCCGACCGCACAGAGGTGATCGTCGTGGGCCAGGATTTCGTCACCGATGGCCGGGCCATCAAACCCCAACTGCGGGAGCGTCGACCATGACCGGGATCAT
>CALCPC010000003.1 GCA_937900975.1 uncultured Paracoccaceae bacterium | reverse complement strand
GTGCGGTCGTGGCGGAATTGGTAGACGCGCAGCGTTGAGGTCGCTGTGGGGTAACTCCCGTGGAAGTTCGAGTCTTCTCGACCGCACCAAAAAATGCCGCTTACGCAGCGCAATTGGCTGAGATCGGTCATAGAAACACGGCTTTTGCCTGCCACTTATGGCTCTGTTCACAAGCTTGCAGCGCTATTTAGCGCGCGGGTCACAGGACGACCGCCGGTTGGGGGCAGTCGAGGGCGCCCCGCTCTGGATTATGATTTCACGGTTTTGGGGGCGCAGGCGGCGGGATTGGACGGCTGCATAGGTTTAGAAACTGATATTTCGGCCGAACGCCGGGGGGCTGACAATGGGCGCTGTCGCAGCCTCCACGCTCCAGCGGCGATCGGGAGGCCGGGGCGCGGAGAAACGGTGGCCCGGAAGGTGATCTAAGCGCAGGTCATGGCCTCGCCTGGGGGCGCTTGGCGCACGGGGACCTTCGGTGGGACTGGGATCCGCGCGGCGTGGATCGTGCAACCGCATCTTCTTGCGCGGCACTTTGGCACTTCGTCCCCGGCGGCAGCCTCTGGCGCGCGCCGGGCCAGCGGCCCGGTCCCCGGCAGATCGGGCTATTCGCGCCCGGCTTGGGTCCAGGGGCGGTCGCCGCTTGCGGCGCCCACGGTCGCAATGTGAAGTTTGCCGCCCGGGTCGATACGAATGGCATGGGCACCACCCTGCCAAAGCGCCTCTCGCCCGATAAAGACGCATTTGCCCACGGGCCTTTCGGTCCAGGCGGGCGCGATCACCAGCATTTTCTCGCGGCACGCGGTCGCGGATACGGTTTTCGCGCCGGTCCAGTACAATTCGTGCCCTGCCGGCAGGCCGCCCGTGACCGCCTCCGCCGCGCGGTGGAGCGGGGGGCGAAGGTAGGCCGTGTCGACGGACGCCCCCCGCCCATCGTTTTCCAGCCAAACCCGCGCGGCAAAGCGGTTTCCGCGCGCCGCCGACAAGGCCCGCGCACCGGGGCCTTGCACGCCGACAAGCCGGCCGTCCTCGGCAATCAGCACGTCGGGCCGGGGTGTTGTCGCCCAAAACAAAAGCGCGACGGCCAGTGCCACGATCCCTCCGAGGCGCAGCGGCCCCCGCATCACGATCACCATCACCCCGCCAAGGCTGATCAGGCTTAGCGCCAGCGGCGGGCCCGCGGGAATGTGCCATCGCGCGCCCTCCAGCCCCGCGATCCAATGCGCGACGCCAAGAATATGCCCAATCCCCGCGCCCATCACCGCGAACGCCGGGCCGTCGAGCCCAAGGGGCAGAAGCAGGCCCGCCGCAACCGCCGCGGGCATCACAAGAAGGCCCATGGCGGGCACCGCGCCCACGTTGGCAAGCAGCCCAAACCGCGCCACGGCGTTAAAATGAAAGGCCGAGAAGGGGGCCGTGGCGAGCCCTGCAACCGCTGACGTCAAAACCAGCGCGAAAACCCAGCGCAGCGGCCGCCAGGCGGGGGCGCGCAACCGCTCTGGCAGCCGGAGCCGGCCCAAACGCTCATAGGTCGCTACAAGCGCTGCGGTGGCCGCAAAGGACATCTGAAAACCCGGCCCAAGCAGGCTGACCGGATGCACGAAAAGCACGATCAAAGCGGCCAGCGCGACGGCCCGAAGCGTCAGCGCGGGGCGGTCGATCAAGATGGCGCCAAGCGCCACTGCGGCCATGATGAACGCGCGCTGCGTGGCCACGCTCGCCCCCGACAGCGCCAGGTAAAAAAGCCCGCCCAGCAGCGCCACCAACGCCGCCAGCTTCTTGGCCGGAAGCCGCATCGCAAGGCGGGGGAACAGCGCGAGAGCGATGCGCAGCGCGGCGAAGAGAAATCCAGTCAACAACCCCATATGCAACCCCGATATCGCCAAAAGATGCGCAAGGTTCGACGCGCGCAGCGCGTCCAGGTCGCTGGGATCGATCGCCGACCGGTCACCCGTCAGGATCGCCGCAGCAAACCCGCCCTGCGCACCCGGAAGGCGCGCCCGGATCGCCGCTGAAATGCGCAGACGAAGCGCGAAAATGCGCGTTGCCAGACTGTGATCGACCGCATCGCGGGCCAATACGACGGGGTCGCGCGTGTACCCAACCGCGCCGATCCCTGCAAACCAAGCGTGACGGCGAAAATCGAAATCCCACGGCTCAACCGGCGGGTTCGGTGCGGCGATCCAGCCCCGCAACGCCACCCGCGCACCCGGCCTCAGCGCCCCTTGCCCGATGTGACCCGAATGGCTGACCCGGACGCGACCGGGTGTCGCGGCCGGCGCCCAGCCCGGCAAGTAGACGCGGTCCAGCGTGATCCGCGGCGCGTTGGAGGCGGAACGGTCGAGATGCACGACGCGCCCCAGAATGGCGCCGCGATAGCTGCCATCGAGCACCGGCGCACGCACCCGCTCTGTCTGACCGGCGGAAAGCAGCACGCCGAGCGACACCATGGCCGGCAAGGCCAACGCACCGATGCCCGTTCGCAAGGCCGCTAGAAACCCAAGCGCCGCGAATGCCGTCAGCAGCCCAAGCGCCGGCGCCCCCGGCTCCACCAACAGGCGAAAATAAACAGCGATCCCCGCCCCGAGCGCAACTGGCGCCCAAAGCATCGCTGTCCCCCGCTCAGCCGCCAGAAGTGCGGCAAGCCCGGCGCCGATGCGCACCCTTGTTCTCTCCTCGACAAACCGCGTAAATGCCGCCACAGGCTTGCGCCAGGATGGTTATCAAGACGTTAACCGAGAAGGACGTTGATTGTGTCAGAGGCCACCGGCGCCGCCGTCATCACCCGCTTTGCGCCCTCGCCCACCGGTTTTTTGCACATCGGGGGCGCGCGCACCGCACTTTTTAACTGGCTTTTCGCCCGTCACCACGGCGGGCAGTTTTTGCTGAGGATCGAAGACACCGACCGCGCGCGCTCAACGCCCGAGGCGACGGAGGCGATCTACGCGGGTCTGCGGTGGCTGGGCCTCGATTGGGACGGTGAGGCGGTCAGCCAAATCGCGCGGTCCGAGCGTCATGCCGCCGTCGCGGCCGACATGGTGGCAGCGGGCACCGCCTATCGCTGCTATGCGACAAAGGACGACATCGACGCGGCGCGGGCGGCAGAGCGCGCCGCGGGCCGCCCGCCGCTTTACCGTTCACCCTGGCGCGACCCGGCTTACCCGCGCCCCAACGGCCCCTACGTCGTTCGGCTTCGCGCGCCAGAGCAGGGCGAGACGGTGGTGGAGGATCGCGTGCAGGGGCGCGTGACCTGGAAAAACGAAACGCTCGACGATCTGATCCTCCTGCGCTCTGACGGCACGCCGACCTATATGCTGGCGGTGGTTGTCGACGATCATGATATGGGCGTCACGCATGTGATCCGCGGCGACGATCACCTGACCAACGCTGCCCGCCAATCGCTGATCTACGCGGCCATGGGCTGGCCCGTGCCCGTTTTCGCGCACATCCCGCTGATCCACGGTCCCGATGGGGCCAAGCTGTCCAAACGCCATGGCGCGCTGGGGGTAGAGGCCTATCGCGACATGGGCTATCCGGCTGCTGCGATGCGCAATTACCTGGCGCGGCTTGGGTGGAGCCACGGGGACGCTGAGGTTTTCAGCACCGAAGAGGCCATCGGCTGGTTCGGGCTCGACGCCATCGGCAAATCCCCGGCCCGGTTCGATTTCAAAAAGCTCGAAAACCTTTCAGGCCAGCATTTGCGCGGGATGCCGGCCGAGACCTTGGTCGCAGAGATGCGCGCCTTTGCTGCGATGCGGGACGATTTGCCCTGGTCAGAGCTTTGGGAACCACCCTTGCGGGCCAGTGCGACAAGTCTGGCAGAGCGGTCCAAGACGCTGCCGGAACTCTTTGAGATGGCTCGATTTATCACACATCCGCGTCCAGTTGAGCCTGACGAAAAGGCGGGCGCCCTCCTGCAAACTGTATCCCAAGGTATGCTGCATCGATTGACTTCGCATCTGCAAACTGCTACCTGGTCCGCACCGGCGTTGGAGGCTAGCCTGCGCGTCTTTGCTGAGGCGGAAGAGATGAAGCTGGGCAAAATCGCTCAACCTCTGCGCGCCGCCTTGACGGGGCGAACGATCTCTCCCAGCGTGTTCGAAATGATGGACCTTCTCGGACGGGATGAGACGTTGGCGCGCCTCGCGGATGCCGCGTCCGCACAGCCGGGCGACTGACACTGGGCCCTTTGGCCCGCACCTTAAAGCGGGCGGAAAACGCGCCGCAAACAACAAAGGGGAGCCTATGGCCAAGGACGTGGACCGCACCGGCACGATAAATTTCGACGGCAAAAGCTTTGAGTTTCCAATGAAAAGCCCGGCTTTGGGGCCGGACGTTATCGATATCGGAAAACTCTACGCTCAGGCCGACATCTTCACCTACGACCCGGGCTTCACGTCCACGGCGTCCTGCGAAAGCGCCATTACCTATATCGACGGCGACAAGGGAGAGCTGCTGTATCGCGGCTATCCGATTGACCAGCTTGCCGAAAAATCCAACTTTCTCGAGGTCTGCTACCTTCTGATCTATGGGGAGCTGCCGTCGGCGGCGCAGATCGAGGATTTCGAAAGCCGCGTCACCCGTCACACCATGCTGCATGAGCAAATGGTGAATTTCTTCCGCGGGTTCCGGCGCGACGCGCATCCCATGGCAATCGTGTGCGGCGTCGTCGGCGCGATGTCCGCGTTTTATCACGACAGCACGGATATCTTCGACCCCTGGCAGCGCGAAGTCGCGACGATCCGTCTGGTCGCGAAACTGCCGACGATCTGTGCCTGGGCGCATAAATACTCCATCGGTCAGCCCTTCGTTTATCCACGCAACGATCTCGACTATGCCACCAACTTTCTGCACATGTGTTTCGCAACCCCGTGTGAGGAATACACGGTCGATCCGATCCTCAGCCGGGCCATGGACCGGATTTTCACGCTGCACGCGGATCATGAGCAAAACGCCTCCACGTCCACGGTGCGCCTCGCAGGGTCGTCCCAGGCCAACCCGTTTGCCTGCATTGCCGCGGGCGTGGCCTGCCTTTGGGGTCCAGCCCATGGCGGCGCGAACCAGGCGGCGCTGGAGATGCTGCGTGAGATCGGGAGCGTCGACAAAATCCCCGATTACATCGCCCGCGCCAAGGACAAGTCCGACCCTTTCCGTTTGATGGGCTTTGGGCACCGCGTTTACAAAAACTACGATCCGCGCGCGAAGGTCATGCAGGAAAGCGCGAAAGAGGTTCTGTCGCTGCTGGGCGTCGAAAACAACCCAACGCTGCAAGTCGCGCAAGAGCTGGAGCGGATCGCGCTGACGGATGAATATTTCGTCGAGAAAAAGCTCTACCCGAATGTCGATTTTTACTCGGGCATCATCCTCGACGCGATGCAATTCCCGACCTCGATGTTCACGCCGATCTTTGCGCTGGCCCGGACGGTGGGGTGGATCAGTCAGTGGAAAGAGATGATGTCCGACCCAACCAGCCGGATCGGGCGCCCGCGGCAGCTTTACACCGGACCGGCGCACCGCGATTACGTGGA
>CALCPC010000002.1 GCA_937900975.1 uncultured Paracoccaceae bacterium | reverse complement strand
GGCCGGGGCCGACAGCAGAAGACAGGCGATCACGCAAGCTGCGGTTCTGAACATGGGGCGCGCTCCCTTTCGGTGTTTGGCCATCAGTTTTGCGGCGTTGAACAGTCCCGGCAAATCAAATCCCGGGGCCCTTCGACCAAAGTCTGAGGCATGACGCCATGCCCTTCCCCCCGGCCTCAGGCGGGCACGACCCGCTTGCGCTTCTCGGCCAGGATCAGCGGCACGCAGCGCGTCGGGCTTTCGTGGATCGCCACGCAGTCGAGGCACTGAAAACACTCGGAATACTGCACGGCGCCGGCGCGGTCGATGGCCCCGTAGTGGCATTTCACGCGGCAAAGCTGGCAGGGCGATCCGCAATCGGCCCGCCGCGCGATCCAATCGCGCCGCCGCAAAAGCCCGCCGATGGCCATCAGCGCGCCAAGCGGGCACACATAGCGGCAGAACCCTTTGAACAGCACCATCGACAGAAAGATCCAGAACAGCGCGTAGACGACATAGCTCCAATCGCGCAGGAAGTATGTGGTGATCGCGGTCTTAAAGGGCTCAACCTCCGCGACCAGATCGATCTGCGCCGGGGCCCAGATCGCGGTTCCAACAAGGGCCGCGAGGACGCCGTATTTCACCCATTTAAGCCGCGCGTCCCAGGCCGGCGGCACCGTGATCTGGGGGATCCGCAGCCAGGCCGCCAGCTTTGACGCAAACTCCTGCAAGGCGCCAAAGGGGCACAGCCAGCCGCAGAAAAGGCCCCGCCCCCAAAGCACGAAGCCAAGGATCGCGGCCGCCCAGAGGGCCAGCGAAAACGGGTCGTAGACCAGAAAACCAAAGCCACCGCCCGCAAGCGCCGCTTGCAAGACGCCAAGCGGCGTGACGATGGAAAGCTGCCCCTGCCCCCACCATCCGACAAACCCAACGACGCCCGCCAGAAGGCCGAGCCGGAGCGCGGGCAGCGCGGGCAAGGCAGACAGCGCCGGCAGCCGAAGCTGGAAGGCCAGAAAGACCAGCAAAAGCGACGGGATCAGGATTGCCAGGTCAACCGCGCGCCCGCGCAGCGCCTCCAACCAGGCGGGCATCGGCTGCGGCGCGGTGACGGCCGTGAAAAATCGCGGCGCCGTCCCGATGTCCAAGGGCAGCGCGACGGTGCCGATCTCGGGTTGAAAGACGCCATGTTCGCGCACCGCCGAAACCGACAGCGTCCAGGGTTGAGAGGGATCGAAGCCCAGCCGCCGGTCGGTGCGCAGGATCAGCGCCTGACCGAAATCGACGGCCTCGTGCAGCGCGTCCGGCAGCTCTGCGTTGAGCTCGATCAAAAGATCGGCGTCGCGCAAGCTGATCGGAAAACCGCCCTGGGCCGCCGCGATCCAATTTGGGGCGGTGTTGCGCACAAAATCGGCGGATACCAGCCCGTGGCGCGCGGTGTCGATGACGAGAATGGGCTCATCATGGCCGGCAATCTCCAAAAATGCCTGCAGATCGCGATACCCGTCTTCCGACAGAACGGCGCGGGCAACGGCGGGGGGGCCAAGATCCACGACCCACAGATCGAGATAGGGCTGGTCTGGCGCGGCCCGGGCGATGGCATCGTCGTCCGACCAAAGCGTTCCGGCAAAGGCCGCGTCCAGGTCTGCATTGGTCCAGGTTTGCCGGGTCACAATCCCTTGGGCGATCAGATCCGCCCAGGTCAACGGCTCTTCGTAATCGGGGTTTGGAAAGGCCGGAGGGCCGGCGGACACGCCGCCCATCTTCTCACGCGCGACGGCAAGAGAGGCCGCCAGGATCGTCTCATGCGCGATCCTGACCGACGCGGTCGCCTTGGTGACACCGTCAAGATAGACCAGCCCCGACCCTTCCGCCCCGCCGCCATAGGGCGTGCCGACCACCAGGCTGTCACTGATGGAAAGGCCGCGATACTGCTCAAAAAAACCGCTGACGAAACTCGTCTCGTTACGCTCCAACAGCTTCACGTCCAGAAACTGGCCCTGAAGGTCGAGGACAACATGGATGTTGATCGCCGCGCCGCTGAACCCGGGAAGCGGCGCGATGGGCTGGGTCGTGATCGCATAGCCGACATGCCCGCCACCGGCGTTCAGCAACGCGTGCACCCCTTGATCGTTGACGGCCTCCCCCAACATCATCGGCGCGAAGACATGGGCGGGCACATCTTCGACGGACAAAGGCTCTGCCCGCGCGATCGGCGCCAGAAGGAGGAGGAGAAGGATCAAAAAACCGCGCATCGTCCCGCAAGCTTAGGCGCGGTTTTGCGGCCTCCCCATGCGACTA
>CALCPC010000001.1 GCA_937900975.1 uncultured Paracoccaceae bacterium | reverse complement strand
CCGGATCGGGCCCGGCGCTGAGGGGCGCCGGGCCTTCTTCTTTCGGTGGGCGTTCTGCCCTCCGCCCCCGGGCGACCCCCTCGCCCACCCCCGCCACCTGGTATCCGACTGGCGGACAAAACCCCCGCAATTGACGCGTGGGATCCTTAACAGGAGGGATTTATGAAGGATTTGATGGGGTTGGTCCTGCGGCGGCTGGGGCTGGGGCTGGTGACCTTGCTGGTGGTCTCAGTCTTGATCTTTTTCGCGGTGGAACTTTTGCCCGGCGATATCGCGCAAGCGGTCCTTGGCCAAAGTGCCACCGAGGAGACGGTTGCCGAGCTGCGCGCCCAACTGGGGTTAGAGCGGCCGGCGGTCGTGCGCTATTTCGATTGGCTAAGCGGCGCTGTCGTGGGGGATTTCGGCATCTCGCTCGTCTCGCGCGAACCGGTGACCGAGGCGATCTCGGACCGTTTTGTGAACACGCTCTTTCTTGCCTCCTATGCCGCCGTGATCGCAGTCCCGATCTCGATCACGCTTGGCGTGATCGTTGCGCTGTTGCGCAACTCGGTCTTTGACCGGGTCGCCAACGTTTTGTCGCTGACCTCCATCTCCAGCCCAGAGTTCTTTCTGGGCTATATCCTGATCCTTTATTTCGCTGTGAAATGGCAGATGTTCCCGGCCATCGCGTCGCTGTCCAACGACATGACGTTGGGGGAATTGCTGGAACGGACGTTCCTGCCTGCTTTGACCCTCGTCTTGGTCGTGATGGCGCATATGATGCGGATGACGCGGGCCGCGATTATCAACCTTTTGGCAAGCCCTTATATCGAGATGGCGCGGCTGAAAGGCGTGCCGCCCTGGCGCGTCATCGTCCGCCATGCGCTGCCAAACGCCTGGGCGCCGATCATCAACGTGGTGGCGCTAAACCTTGCCTACCTGATCACCGGCGTGGTGCTGGTCGAGGTCGTCTTCGTCTATCCCGGCATCGGACAGGCGCTGGTCGACGCGGTGGCCAAGCGGGATTTCCCGGTGGTGCAGGCCTGTTGTCTGATCTTCGCCGCGACCTTCATCCTGCTTAATCTTGCAGCGGATGTCGGGGCGATCCTGACCAACCCGCGTCTCAGACATCCGAAGTGAGGGCCGATCCATGAGTTTCTTTGTCATCGGCTACTACGCGCTTTTGATCGGCGCGTCCTGCCTCGCGGCCTATTTCAAGCAGCGCCAGATCTTCATCCTGGTCTTCTCGCTGACGATGGTCTCGTTCATCCTGGGCATCATCGGCGGCGTCCCGGCGCTGCGCTTTGTGACCATCTGCGCGGGACTTCTGGCGCTGGCCGCCGGCACATCCTACGCGTTTCGGGAGTTTTTGATCGTCATCACCCCCGACGGCGTCGCCAAGGAGTTGCGGACCGCGCCGCTGACCGCGGCCTTTGGGATGTTTGTGATCTTCACCTACGCCATCGCCGGGATCTTCGCGCCCGTCATCGCGCCTTATGGCGAGGCCGAGATCATCTCCTCGGCCTTCGCGCCGGCGGATGAAAACCTGCTGCTTGGCGCCGATCAGCTTGGGCGCGATATGTTCAGCCGCATCATCTATGGCGCGCGGAACTCTGTCGGGCTGGCGCTGTTGGCCACGACGCTGGCCTTCGTTCTTGGCGCGCTTGCCGGGCTTCTGGCCGCGACCAAAGGCGGGTGGTTCGATCAGTTCATGGGCCGGTTCGCCGACGTCATCATGTCCGTGCCCTCGCTGATTTTCGCGCTGCTGATCCTGTCGATTTTCGGCACCAACCTCTTTGTCATCGTGATCGTGGTCGCCGTGATCTACTCACCCCGCGTCTTCCGTCTGACCCGCGCGGTCGCCGGCAACGTCGTTGTGATGGATTACATCGAGGCCGCCAAACTGCGCGGCGAAGGCGACTGGTACCTGATCCGAAAGGAGATCCTGCCAAACTCGACAGCCCCATTGGTGGCGGAATTCGGGTTGGAGTTTTGTTTTGTCTTCCTGCTGATCGCGGGGCTCAGCTTCCTCGGTCTCGGGATCCAGCCGCCGACTGCCGACTGGGGCTCCATGGTGCGGGAAAACGCGACGCTGATCTCCTTCGGAGACGTGACGCCGCTGATCCCCGCCGGGGCCATCGCGCTGTTGACCGTTGCGGTCAATTTCGTGGTGGACTGGATGCTTTACCGATCCTCTGGCTTGAAGGAGTGACGCCATGACCGATCTCGAACAAAAGATTGAGGAAATCACACCCCAGCCCAAGAAAGAGGTGCTGCTTAAGGTCCGCGATCTGCGCATCGAGGCCTATGCCGACGAGAAATGGTTCGAAATCGTCCACGGCGTCGACCTGACCCTGCACAAGGGCGAGGTTTTGGGCCTGATTGGCGAGTCCGGGGCCGGCAAATCGACCATTGGGCTTGCCTCGATGGGGTTTGCCCGCGACGGCTGCCGGATCTCGGGCGGGTCGATCGATTTCGATGGGATGGAGCTTCGGACATCCTCCGAAAACACGCTCCGCGCGCTGCGCGGCAGCCGGATCGCCTATGTCGCGCAATCGGCCGCCGCGTCGTTCAACCCGGCGCATAAAATCATCGATCAGCACACCGAAGCGCCGGTGCAATACCGGATCCGCAAGCGGACCGAGGCGCAGGAAGACGCGATGGAGCTTTATGAGCGTCTGCGCCTGCCCAATCCCGGCGAGATCGGCTTTCGCTATCCCCATCAGGTCTCGGGCGGGCAGTTGCAGCGGGCGATGACGGCGATGGCGATGGCCTGCCGCCCGGATCTGATCATCTTCGACGAGCCGACCACAGCGCTGGACGTCACCACACAGATTGAGGTTCTGGCCGCCATTCGCGACATCGTCGATCAGTTCGACACAGCCGCGATCTACATCACCCACGATCTGGCCGTGGTGGCGCAAATGGCCGACACAATCAAAGTGTTGTTGAAGGGCAACGAGGTCGAAGAAGCCTCCACCGCCGATATGCTGGAGCGTCCGCAACAGGACTATACCAAAAGCCTGTGGGCGGTGCGCAGCTTCCAACGCCCGCAAAAACACCGGCCCGACGATGGCGCGCCGCCGGTGGTGTCGGTCCAAAACGTCTCGGCCTCCTACGGGCCGGTCAAGGTCTTGGACGATGTCTCGATGGACATCTACGCCGGCATGACCGTGGCCGTGGTGGGCGAGTCGGGCTCAGGCAAATCGACGACGGCGCGCTGTATCACCGGGCTTTTGCCGCCGACCGACGGCCAGGTGCTGTTCCAGGGCGAAGTGCTGCCGCCCAAATACACCGACCGCAGCAAAGAGCAATTGCGCCAGGCGCAGATGATCTACCAGATGGCCGACACTGCGCTGAACCCCAAGGTGCGGATTTCCGACATCATCGGGCGGCCCGCGCAATTCTATTCCGGCCTTACCGGCGCGGCACTGAAAGCGCGGGTCGATGAGCTTCTCGATTTGATTGAGCTTGAGCCCGGCAAATACTATAACCGCTATCCGCCAGAGCTTTCGGGCGGCCAAAAACAGCGCATCGGCATCGCCCGCGCGCTGGCGGCAGAGCCGACATTCATCATCTGCGATGAGGTGACAAGCGCGCTCGACCAGTTGGTGGCCGAGGGGATCCTAAAGCTGCTGGACCGGCTGCAGAAGGAGTTGAACCTGGCCTACATGTTCATCACCCACGATCTGGCCACCGTCCGGTCCATCGCCGATGAGGTTGTGGTGATGCAGCGGGGCAAGGTGGTGGAACAAGGGCCGAAGGACGTGATGTTCACGCCCCCCCACCACCCCTATACCGATCTTTTGCTCTCTTCCGTGCCCGAAATGGACCCGAACTGGCTGACAACGTTGCTAGAGGAACGTGGCGTCGACAATGTCGGCGAAGGCGCCTCGGTCTAGGATCCGCCCCGAAAAACCCGCCCCCGCGGTCTTGGACCGCCGGGGCGGCCTTCCCTCTGCGGACCGGCGCGGAATCCCCAGCCCAGGGGCGCGGCGTCCTCAGCGACACAGGCCACGACAGAGAGAATGGCCGCACCCCGCTCAGGCCCGCACCCGATGCGCGACGCGGCGCCCCCCGCGCGCAGAAAGCCTTCGGAAAATTCGCTTAGAGCCTTTTCCGTTCAAAGCAGGTCAGCCTTCATCAGAAAACGCGTTCAAGATCCTCAGGATGCTGATCTTGAGGCAGCGATTTCTGATCCAATGTGAAC